>JBAYGS010000005.1 GCA_041666545.1 Candidatus Paceibacterota bacterium
ACCAATGGCGATATTTCACCAGATTCACTGCATCTCTCCTTACCTTTGGCATATTAGGGTTTTGTGTGTATGACATTTCCATATTTTACTCTCTAGGTGTTGCGAAGGTCATGATACATTACGACTACTTGACTTTTTTGCTGTTTCGGTGTAGCATCCAGACCAGAAATTGGTCTTGAAAAAAAACAATCAAAAATAAAGGTTTACTATGACCGCACTCGCGCCAAGCTTAGCCAGTCTCCGAATTGCCCGAAGAGGCCAGTATATGCTGTCAGTTTACGAAAACGACAATGTTGTCGGTCTCATTATCCTTAGCCACAAGGGTCAAACCGAATCAGTTGTCTTGGCCGGGGGGTCCTCTACGGAAACTCGGCGCCAGATTCTTGACCTCGTCGCTTCTAAGGGCGACGGGATTTGGAAGGACGAGGAGTTATCAGATGCCCTCAAGTCCATCTCTGAAGAAATCAGACAGCTCGATTTGGGTTCAGTCACCAAAAGAATCAACTCGGCTCGGCAGCAGATCATTACGGCCATCTACCAAACACTCGGGAGTGCCCTAGACGCCGCACTAGCAAAAGCCAATGTTCCAGGACTGAGCTACGAAATCTCGGATACGCAAAGCCCTTACGACGATTCGGTGCTTATCCGCTTTTCGGTGAAAGAGCCCCAGCATTTCAAATTCTGGAAAAGCCTGGACCATCCCAACAAAGATCCTTGGCAATTACACCTCGTTCCCCACTACCATCCCGTAATGAATGGCTGGCAAAGTGCCGGTTCTCTCAATGGTGACACGGATGCCTTCATTACTGGTGAAACTATCCGAGGTATCCGCTGTCCCAAAGACGCACGCAGAGGATCCGTTCGCTACTCATTTGGAAGTTGGGACAAAACCAAGCATCCATTCTACGCCAGTGGAAATTCCGTGGAAATCCAAATCATGTCGTTGAGGATTATCTCGGCCGAGGGTGTCAACCAATTGGCAAGCGTACTCCGTGCATCCTTGGAACTCGACAACGAATACATCTCGATCATTGGTGGATTTTCTGCTCCACTGCCTTCCCCCAATAACCGACTACTCCAACTCAAACGGCAGTCACCAAGACAAGGACAAGACGACCCGCGTCCACGCGGTTCCGAGGCTGATTGTGTGTGGGCGCATCGTATCCTCACACAAGAAGGTTGCATCGACAGAGCCTCCATCCCGGACTGGTTCTACAAAGAGAACTGGCTGGAAATCTACGCCACTGCTGAATCTTGACCCGGTCAAATTCAAATATTGATTGTTGATCTCACGGCTCGCCCCACAAGGGCGAGCCTTTTAATTTGACTCGACATTCCCATAATGCTTAACTGTGTTCAGAAAACTTCAACAATCAAAAAGGCACCCGAATGATTGCGACTGAAAATTATACAATCTTGATGGAACACGGATTGGTTATCTTCAAGGCCAAACCGGAAAGCCCGGTTATCATTTCAATCCCCCACGACGGCCTCCCTTTCCAGACTCTCTCGGGATTTTTCGAGCCAAGAAAGATTGGTTATCGGGGCCGAGATCTGAATGTTTGGCCGGTGGCCAAAGATATTCTATTGTCGGCGCGAGTAAACGCTGTCTGGGGCCAGATGCCAAGAGCGCTAGTCGATTACAATCGAGCTTGGCCCGTTGGCATCAATTACTACCCCCTCACCCAGAAGGAAGTCCACACGGCGCTTGATGACGAAAGACTGCTTAAGGCCTATCAGGAATACCACGCGGCCATCGACCGTTTTCTGATTTCGGCAACTGAAAAATTTGGTCGAACCAAAGTTCTTTTAGTCGACCTTCACGGCTTCAACAAGCAACCACCCTACGCACCGAAAGGTGGCTTTGATTTAATTCTCGGCACCGGCAATCGGGCAAGTATTCATCATGGCAATATCGATGAGAAACTGGCCAAACATCTGACCGACCGGGGTTATCAAGTCTTCTTGCCTCAGGACAAACATCTAGGGCCGGAAGAAGACTATTTCAGCGCCGACTTTACCACTCGCCACCACTCGGAAAAACACGGCGTCAGTGTAATCCAGGTCGAGATTAACTCACGGTTTCGGATGCGCGACGCTCGCGCCCTTGGGCAAAAGCTGTCGCTCGACTTGGCCGAGTTCTTCAAAAACCATTGCTTATAAAAACCGTTAATTATATGTAAGTGCCGCATGAACATAGCCCATGCGGCCTTTTTCATAGACCAATAAACCCTTAGTTATTTTCAGGCTTCTCCTATCCAATCAACGAGTAGGACGGGCTTGACAAAAAAGCAGCATATGCTATCCTGTTAGTCAGGTCATCGTAATGTTTGAAAGCTGGCGGTCAGCCGGTCCCTGGCGACCAAAACTATGACCAAAACCAAACAATTCAAACATTACAAAATCATCGTTAGCCGAGGTGTCAGTCTGTCGCCCGAAAACCTGCTAGCATTCTACACCGGAGAAGCTTCGGCTTATCCGAAAACGAAATGGTGGGTCAAGGTCGAGGAGCAAGAACCGGGTTCTTTTGTGGTCGTGGCCGATAACCTCACCACTGATGAGGATGCAGGTTCCTTGGGTTTCTCCAGTTGGGATCACGAAGTTAAAGATCTCGACGCTGGCACCAGCGCCGGATCCGAATACTTCAACATGTCTGACCACCTTCAATGGAACGACGTGGATATGACTCCGGAGAAATTCAAAGCTCCCACAGTCGAACGCCTTAAACAAGCGCTTGAGCATGTGCATTTCTGTGCCTGGGATCAGCGAGATTTTTGATCGTCAACCCTGCGGGAGCAATTCCGCGGGGTTTTTTATTTTTTACAAACTAGATAGTCCGTACCACGGAGGCATTGCCTCCGTGGTAAGACTTTTCGCACTTAGATATTTACAGCTTGCTTAATTGCCGTTTCCAATTCTCCGGGAACATCTGTCCCGATGCGGTAAATTTTTCCGTTTCTCATAATTATTACAACCGCGTCAAAACCGGAAACATTGTAAATCCACATCTTTCGCCATAACCATAACCTTATTCCCCAGCCATAGTACCAATGATTCTTTACTTGCTTTACTGAAGCTATCTCGCTGAGCAAGAATTTTTTTCTGAAAATTCCATAGCCAAATTTAATTCGAAGATATTTTTCATCAATAGATGTTGCGAGCGTTGTAAACGACGCAAGAATAAACAAAATTAATACCATTACAGAAGTGACAAGAAGATTCGTACCGGAGTCGACAGAAGGAGGTTCTGCTCGAGCTGTGATGTGAGCCCATACGAAAAGCGCCGTCACGGCAAGCATAATTACCAGCATTAGATATCCGATTTGAGTGTGCTTGTATGAGGGCATGGTTTTTTGGGTAGAGGTTGTGTTGGCTACCTCGGGCTGGAACCGTGGACGGTCAAGCTCCGTAAGGTTATTTTGGCTTTTTCAAGATGGAAATTAAAGGTTCCTCGTGCACTTAATATTTTATTGTTTTATTTACTTTTTCAAATGTAAACTCTGAGCACACACTAAAAAAATCAAGCCCATTTGGAACACTGTGAAAATAACTAAGAAACTCCTCTTCTCGAAACGGATACACAAAAGATGGTTGTTTAAAACCGTTTACATCTCTGTTATTTTTAAAATCGTTGAGACTTAAAGCATGATTGGGAGCTCTGTCTACATCAATAATCTGTTCGTTAAACAAATCTAGTGTGTACAGTTTCACATAATCATGTCCGGTTTGACTTGAAGATTTAATGTACTTAGTATCTATTTTTAATAGTAATTCTGAACCTTCAGGTTGTAATGGCATACGACTGATTTGGCTGAAGTCAAAGCTAAAATTATGTCTTTCGCCTTTCTCTAATTCAAAACTGGCAAGTGATGGTGAGTAATTGTTAGAAGTGTGTAAACTAGATGTGGAGACTTGAAATTTTGAGTTTTCTATGTTTTCTACATAACCTACAGGGCACACAGTCAAATGCTTGTTTTCTCGATTAACATAATACTGCCACAGGGTCATATTAATTGACACATCCTCAACCTTTGGCAAAGAGTTATTTTCCAAAGCAAGATTTATTGTATTTGCCACAGCAGGAAGAAAACCGTATTCAATTAAGACAGGGTCTGCGTACATCGGTACATTATTGCTACCAAGAACCACACTAAGCACTGGCTCGGCAGACAATTCGAGTGCAAGTTGAGTTTTATTATTTGATGAGACCTGAAGACAAGTGGTTATAACTATGGTAAGTACAGCGATACCTATAGCCCATCTGGAATAACTTTCACTTTGTAAACTAGCTCTTTTTGCCTCCTTTAAGCCAAGATAGTCAATTGTAGCAGAAGTTCCTCTGGCTGTGAGACACAAATATTGCGTAGTGTCTCCTCCACCGTAAACATCAATTAAACAATTGTTGCACTCTCGGAAAACTCGCAGGTACCAATCTCGCATCTTTTCTTCTCGTAGCTCCGCGAACTCATTAAAAAGTTCTTCTTCAGTAAAAGGCTCAAACCTTTTTGTGTAGGCCCACTCTAAAATTTTTAAATATAAATTTTCTTCCATGTCTCTATTTTAGGTCTCTATTTAAGTTTATCGCAAGAGGAAGAAGCTCGTACAGATATCTCCCAACAAAATTCCTCGTGCTAGCTGTTAGTTGCGGAGGAGGTGGGAATTTCGACCCTTACAGGGTCAGTACCCTTGTTGGATAAATTTATCGTTCGCAGACGAACTCAAATTTATACTCAACAAGGCTTCGAATCCCACACGCAGTGCTCCCCAGCACTGCTCTCCTCCGCTTTCGCGGACTCAAGCGGAGGAGGTGGGATTCGAACCCACGGACGAGTTTTAGGCCCGTCACAGGTTAGCAACCTGTTCGTTTAACCGCTCACGCACTCCTCCTTATTATGTTGTATCACTCGCTTCGTTTAACCCCTGCCTGCCGGCAGGCAGGGCTCACGCACTCCTCCGTATAAAATAAACTGACAACTTACAAGATACAACCAAAGAGACTAAATTACAAATTTTCCTCATTCTTTAATGCTCCATGCTTCATGTTCTACGCTTCATGCCCTTGTGCTATAATCTCACCAATATGAAAAAAGCCACCATCATTTCAATGATAATTGGTGTTTTAGTCGTTATCGGCATTATTTGGAGCGTCACTTCTTACAACAATACGCCCGGACAATATGACCCCTTAGCAGTCTGCCTCAAGGATAAAGGTGCAATCTTTTACGGCGCTTTTTGGTGTCCACACTGTCAAAATCAGAAGAAAGCTTTTGGAAAATCGGCCCGTCTCCTTCCCTATGTTGAATGTTCCAAGCCGGACGGTCGCACCCAGTATCAAACTTGCACTGACGCCAAGATCGAGAGCTACCCGACTTGGATTTTTGCCGACGGTGAGAGAATAATCGGCGAAATTACTCCGGAAAAATTGGCCGAAAAAACTTCTTGTCCTCTATCGGGCAACCTTGCAACAACCACGGCGACAACCGGCACGACAACTAGTTTGTAGTTTGTAGTTGATAGGCAAGAAACAGGCCACCGGCCCTGGCTTGTTTTTTTGATTTTTTCCTCGATACCATATACCATATACTTAATACCTTATACCAATCCAGATGTCATCTTTGTTCACTACAGTGTTAGCAAGCTTCACAGTACTCGGCCAAATCGGCATCGTCGCCGGAATTATTTTCCTATTCATCAGAAAACAAGATCGTAAATCAAATTGCTTTCTGAAATTAGTTGAGGAGTATGCTCTGTTTATTATCTTCAGCGTGAGCCTAACCGGAACGCTTCTTAGTCTCTATTATTCAGATTATATCGGTCTCGAACCGTGTGTTTTGTGCTGGTGGCAGAGAATCTTTCTTTATCCGCAGGTCATCCTGGCCGGAATCGCCACTTGGAAAAATGACCGGAATATTTTTCTTTACAGTCTTTGGCTGTCAATAATCGGCGCCGTCATTTCCGGCTATCAAAGTTTGTTGCAATACGGCGTCTCCTCGCCTTTGCCTTGCGCGGCCGGTGGCACGGCTGTTTCTTGCGCCAAAGTTTATTTCATGGAATTCGGCTACATCACCATTCCCTTGATGGCTTTCACCGCTTTTCTCATTACCGCAGGAGCCGCCTATATCGGCTATCGCGGAAACAAAATTAAGTAGTGAACGACCCAAACGAGAATTTAAAAGCCCCACTCTGCTAGCAGAGTGGGGCATCCTTATCAACTCAAAATTACGACTCCAAACCAACAAGCTCATCCGACCGCTTCTCAACCGCTAAACGCAGGTCGTCCAGATCAGTCAGAGCCGCAATGAGATAACACTCCGAGAGTGTCACTTTCGCCACCAAGACATCCCGGATCGACTGGGCGATTTCATCACCTTCCCCTTCGGCGTCCTCGACATAATCGAGATAGAGCTTTATCCGTTTGGGAGTATCCCCGGCCAAATCCGTAAGTAGTCGAAACACCACCTCACCTAGCTTGTCGCCAGAGAGATCGTAATCATCCTTAATCTTTTCCAACTCACTTTTACTCGGTTGAATCTCAACCAACCGAATAGTCGCTTTCTCTTTCAGCGCCTCTTCATCCTGTTCCTCGGCCAAGTCATAAAGGTCGAGGACCTCAGCGACCGAGCAACTTTTCTCCAAGGCCTTGGCGAACAGAATTGCGTCGATGCGCGCGCTGTGATCCGCATCCTCGTCGTTATAAGTTTCGCGCCACTCACTGCGTGGCAAATCCAAACTGCGAATCCGACCAAGAATCTCATCTTCAAGCTCGCACGGCACCGCCCAAAAAAGATCGACCAGTGCCGAGAGATTATTTGCCCCATTTAGTCGCCCATCGATAATCTTCTGCTTCTCAACTGGATCGCGGGATTGACTGGCAATAGTCCACCAATTTGCTTCGGTTTGCGCCGTCCTCCTTAGACCTTGCTGAATTCGTTGGTTGAGTGGCAAACCTGGATCATAACAGCGGACTTCCTCGGCCAACCGAAGCCAACTCACAAAGGTATTCGTCGTGTCGCACAGGCGTTCAATAGCCTTGAGGCGAATCGGCAGACCTTCCGGACAAACATCGAGGAATCGCCAGAGTTGATCTTTGTCATAGGCCGAGGCCAGCATTTTGCCAACCATCAGTTCAGTCAGACCTTGGTGAAAAGGGACCTTCGAAAGAACCAGCTCATAGTCATCAAAACTCACCGCCAAAGTCTTAATCCTCTCGACCGCGCAGGAAACAAGTTTGGGCGAGTCGCCCAACTCTTTTAGGATTTTCACACAGCTGGCCAGGTTGGCTCTCTTGATAACCCTGACTTGCTTACTTTCCCACTCTGAAGTGCCCGGCACCGGCTCAAAACCAAGAAACGATAAGAGTCCCATAATCAGCCTTTCTTTTGAGTTGTTTTTAAAAAACTAATCTGGGATAAATATACATATTTTCTAGTAAAAGTCAAATAAAAATTACACCGGTTTGCATTTTAAATTAGCTGTGCCATACTTTGCTGACAACAAAATAGTTATCAAGAGTGTGGGGAGAGAACTAGCTCTGCGAACCACCGGCAACTCTTCGAAAGAAGTAAGTGCTCAATCTAGCCCGTAAGGGAAAGATGATGTCTAACTTCAAGACTTTAAGCTCTTCCTTTATCGGAAGAGCTTTTGTATTACCAGAAGTTAATAACTTAATTATGAGCAAAATGAAAAATGAGAGCGGTCAGTGGCAATTTTCTACCAAATTAGTGCACAGTGGCGAAGCACCGGATAGAGAAACCGGTGCGGTCGCTCCGGTCTTAGTCCGGTCAAAGACCTTCGCCCAAAAAGAATTCGGGGGCGAGAGTAAATTCAAGTATTCGAGAGGTCTAAACCCTACCCGAGAGAAACTTGAGGAAAAACTGGCTGCACTTGAAGGTGGTGGCGAGGCCCGAGTCTTCGCCTCCGGCCTCGCCGCCGAAACCGCTTTCTTTCTGACACTAAACCCAGGAGACCGGGTCCTCTGCTGTCAGGAAATTTATGGCGGCACCTTCAGATTATTCGACCAATTCTTATCCAAATTCGGAATTAGTTGCGACTTTACTGATTTCGGCAACGAGGCTGACATCCGCGCCAAAATTACGCCCCAAACCAAATATCTTTTTGTGGAAACTCCGACCAACCCATCTCTCCATATCATCGACCTGTCCTTAGTCGCCAAAATCTCTAAGGCTACCAAAATCCCTTTCGCGGTCGATGCCACCTTTTCTCCACCCTGCGCGACCAGAGCTTTTGAGTTTGGCGCCGAAACAGTTATTCATAGTTTGAGCAAGTACATCGCCGGCCACAACGATATCATTGGCGGAGCTGTCATAACTAAAAATGAGAAACTCTACGAGCGACTAACCTTCCTCCACAATACTCTAGGTGCCATTCTATCCCCAGACGAATGTTATCGAGTTTTACAGGAAGTCAAAACTTTGGAATTGCGTTGGCAGAGAGTAAGCTCAACCGCCCTTTCGGTAGCAAAATATCTGGAACAAAACAAGCAAATTGAAAAGGTGTTATACCCGGGACTTGAATCTCACCCCCATCATAAAATCGCCAAGAAGCAGACTCGGGGTGGCTACGGCGCGGTGCTATCTTTTATCCTCAAAAAAAGCGACATCAAATCACTCAAGAAGTTTATAGACACCGTCCAAAAGCGCAGTCCAATTATCTACGGCGAAAGTCTGGCCAGCCCGGAGACCATCATCGCCTACCCACCGATTATGAGTCATAAAAGTTTACCGAAAGATGTCAGAGACTCTCTTGGTATCACCGACGGATTCTTTCGACTGTCAGTCGGCTTTGAAGCCCCTGAAGATATCATCTTCGGCCTGAATCAAGGCCTTAGATCAATCAATTAAATCAAGACCAAAATTTGTGGCATAATAACCTCATGAAGCCACACGATTTGATTGAAAGCAGTTTCCGTCTATCACCATCGCAAAAATCCGCTCTAAAAAAACTTGGGCTGAAGACAGTTTTGGATTTGCTCTATCACTTCCCCACTCGTTACGGTGATACTTCGGAAATGAAAAGTATCAGCAGTTTGAAACAAGGCGAAACCACCGTGATTTTCGGCAAAATTTCCGGCCTCAAAACCGGCAAAGGTTTTCGCACCAAAATCCCGATGGCTGATGGCACAATCGAGGATGATACCGGCAAAATCAAGGCAGTTTGGTTTAACCAACCCTACTTGGCCAAAATGCTGGCCGAAAATTCTTTTGTGCGGGCCGAAGGTAAAGTTTCGGCGCGTAAGAAAAACGGCGAGCTTTACTTGAGCAACCCAAAAATTGAAAGAGTTGAAAAACTGCCGACGGGTGTCGGCGACTCATTATTCGGGGAAGCTGGCGAGACTCATTCACTCTACCCAGTCTATCCGGAATCCCGAGGCATCACTTCAAACTGGTTTTACCACGCTATCCAAAAAGTTTTGAAGTCCGGCATTTTGGAAATCTTACCAGAACCAATACCCGCCGAGATTTTAGAGAAATATCATCTACCGACTCTGAAAACCGCACTAGTCTGGATTCACGCCCCACTAAATCAGGACAACGCCATGTCGGCTCGCAAGCGTTTCGCTTTTGAGGAAGTTTTTTTCATTCAACTCTCTCGCCAGCTCGAAAAAAGGAAGTGGCAGGAGCACAGTGCTTTCATCATCAACAAGTCTGACGAAGAAATCGCCAAGTTTACCTCGCGCTTCCCTTTTGAGGCTACTCTGGCACAGAAAAAAGCCATCGCTCAAGTATTAAGTGATTTCAAAATTGGCAAAGCGATGTCCCGCCTCCTCGAAGGCGATGTCGGCTCCGGCAAGACTGCCGTCGCCGCCACGACTGCCTATGCCACGATTACCACCCCACCTAAAGATCGCAAATTTGGTACCCTTCAGGTCGCCTATATGTGCCCGACCGAGATTTTAGCCACCCAGCATTTCGAATCATTTATTCAATATTTCAGACACTTACCAATTCAAATCGGCCTCATCACTTCATCCGGTTGCCGAAAATTTCCCTCAAAATTGAATCCCTCTGGCTGGACGGATATTTCCCGAACACAGCTTTTGAAATGGGCGCAAAACGGTGAAATTGCAGTTTTAATCGGCACTCACTCGTTAATTTCCAAATCTGTTAAATTCAAAAACCTGGCTTACGCCATCATCGACGAACAGCACCGATTTGGAACCGCCCAAAGAAGCAAGCTGGTTCGAAAGGATAATCTCGCACCCCACCTTTTATCAATGACGGCCACGCCAATCCCCCGAACACTCGCCCTCACTATTTACGGCGACCTTGATTTATCGCTTCTCGACCAAATGCCTCACGGCCGAAAACCGATTATCACTGAAATCGTCTTACCGAATAAACGCGAAGAGACTTACGAAAAAATCCGTGCCGAATTAAAAGCCGGCCAGCAAGCTTACATCATCTGCCCGCGCATTGACGAACCGGACCCGGCCAAAGAAATGGCGATTTTGGCCAAATCAGTCAAAGAAGAGGCCAAAAGGCTTAGGGCCAAAATCTTTCCGGAATATGAAATCGAAATTCTCCACAGCAAAATGTCATCGGATGATAAAGACGAGGTGATGCTCGCTTTCAAACGACACGAAATTGATATTTTGGTTGCCACTTCGGTTGTCGAAGTCGGAGTGAATGTCGAAAATGCCACGACAATCATTATTGAAGGCGCCGAAAGATTCGGCCTCGCTCAACTTCACCAACTTCGCGGCCGAGTCATCAGAAGCAACCACCAAGCCTACTGCCATGTTTTTGCCGAAACTAAGACGCAGAAAACTATCGACCGCCTCAAGGCCTTTCAAACCGCCAAAAATGGTTTTGAGCTCGCCGAATATGATTTGCAGTTTAGAGGCGCGGGCGAATTATCCGGCCTCAAACAATGGGGCATCACCGACATCGGTATGGAAGCACTAAAAAATTTAAAAATGGTTGAAGCCGCCAGAAATGAGGCGCTCCACCTAATCTCCACCGACCCTACCTTCTCCAAATTCCCCCAAATCAAAACCGCCCTCGCGGTGCGAGAGCAGTCCGAAATCCATTTTGAGTAAAGTTTCTTATTAATAAATATCGTGGTCGCCGACAGAATAAAATTCAACAATTTTCTTATCAACGAAAGCAAAAATAACCCGATTACGGTAATCGATCCGAAAGGCATAAAAATCACTCAAATCACCATGAAGTTTGTGAGTTTTTAGCCGAACATCAAAAGGGTCTATTCTAAACAAAGATACTTTCCTTTTCAGCAATCCTTGCAAGCTAGCCGGTATTTTTCTATATTCACGAACAAAGCGTGGCCGGTAGCGAATTTCCACAAAGATATTACTTTAAGTTCTTAAAGGACCGGAGCACTTTATAGCGACCACCCCGAAATGCGGATTGTTCCTTCTTCAATTCCTCAGCCAGTTTTCTAGTGTTCCACACTCTGATCAAATGACGCATAAACTCGCTGGTGGAAGCAAACTTCCCCACCTTAACTTCCCGCTTGATATCTTTTGCCATTTGGGCCGGTACTGAAATGTTTACAATGTTTCGCATAATTTTCTAAGTTAGTGTAATAATTTGTATTACAATTATAGTATAGCAAACCTCGGATTAAAATCAATGAGATGTAGGCAAGCCATCCGCGCTTCTCGAGCGCAGTCAGAGGTTCATTTTAAATAATACCTTGCAAAGAAAATCCCTAGGTATAGAATCTGAAGCAGAAAGTATTACTCATGAAAACAAGCACGCATGATGGATACGTAGGTGATGAATTATCACTCGACCAACTAAAAGGTGCGGTAGCCGCTTCAAGCCGCGCCAAATTCCCGATGCCAAAAAAGTATTTTTTACGAGAAGTGAAGAATTACTTACCAGATAATATTATCGTCATTTTGGAACAAATCTTACCGGAAACTGAGCTAACTGAAGAGCAGGCTTTCGCTGTAGTGGCCGATGCCAAGAAAAAGGCATCCGGCGCACAGTAACCATCACTTGTTGACCACCCACCTTGGTGGTCCTTTATTTTGTCGGCCACAACAATTCATTTCCCGTCGAAAATGAATTATCCGGCCCCGGACTCGTCTGTTTTGTCAGCACCTGCCTGCCGGTAGGCAGGGACAAAACATGGCGCCACAAGAGCACTTCCAATTTCTAACTCGCATAGCTCGAAGAAATTTAGGTCGCTCCGGCTCGGACAAGTATCGAAATCGGACTTGTCGTCACAAATATTTTGTTCGCCGTCGCACCACAAGAGTACTTCCAATCTCTAATTCGCTCCGCTCAAAGAGATTTAGGTCGCTCACAAAATTTTCTGACCACGCCTCGCGGCCTCGCCTGCTGGCTCGGCACCGCTCCGGCTCGGACAAGTATCGAAAAAAGCGGAGCAGTCCGCTTTTTTCTATCTTGTCCGCCCTCTTGGATTCGAACCAAGAACCTAGCGTGTATAAGACGCTTGCTCCACCATTGAGCTAAGGGCGGAATGAAATCAGTTTACGCCATTAAGGAAAAAAGCGAAAGATTAAACAACTAGAGCCGACCTTATTAGATCTGCAACTGTCCGCAATTCTCCCCCCGGGCTTGTCTCGCGACTTCCTGGACGATAAAGAAACTTTCGAGGTTCGTACTCCGTAATGCCAGTGTCACCCTCTTACCTAGGAATCATATGCAGATGAAAATGTGGCACACTTTGTCCACCCGAGACACCGTCATTCCAAGCGAAATTAAATCCTGTTGCCCCAAATAGTCCAGACATAGCAGGCTTCAGCTTTAAGACCAATTCAAAAATGGCGGCTAGCTCTGGTGCCATTAAGTCTTCAACTTTGGCAACGCACCGGTTCGGCACAATGAGAAGATGCCCTGGCACTATCGGAATATTGGTTAGAAAAGCCCAAGCCAAATTATTTTGGATAATCAATCCACGATTTTTAATTTCCGACAACTCGCAAAAGGCGCATCCTATCTTTTTCTCCATACCATATACTATATACCTAATACCCTATACCCGAACATCAAGCGTTCCTACGCCTGATGTTCGATATCCTGCTTCTTCTTCGGCATAATCCCGTGAGCAATAATTATTTTTTCATACTCTTCGCGCTCGATTGTTTCCACCTCAATCAATCTTTTAGCAATCGTATCGAGCGCCTTGCGATTTTCGGTCACGATCTTTTCAGCTTTAGCCATCGCCTCATTCATAATTCTAGAAACTTCAGCATCAATCTCGGCGCCAACTCGCTCGGAATATTCTTGATCGCCAACACCTCGGCCAAACAGCGCTCGGCCACCCTCACCCTCTAGCGCGACCGGTCCCATTTTCTCCGACATGCCGTATTTGGTAATCATGTCGCGGGCCAAAGCGGTCGAGACTTGCAAATCATTCGACGGGCCGGTCGTCAAATCACCAAAAATCATCTTCTCGGTCACATAGCCACCAAGTGAAACGGCAATATCATCAAGAAACTCTCGCTTCGACTGCAGTTTTCGATCTTCCAAGGGCAAGTGCAAAGTGTAACCGGCGGCACGACCGCGAGAAATTATGGAAATCTTGTGAACCGGATCGGCAAAAGGCGAAACTGAGGCGACCAGAGCATGACCGGCTTCGTGATAAGCGGTAATTTCTTTTTCTTTTTTGGAAAGCAAGTGACTGCGTCTCTCCGGACCGAGCATGACTTTTTCAATCGCACGAATCAAATCAAATTGCGCCACTTTGGTGCGATTTTCTCGAGCCGCCAGAATCGCGCCCTCGTTCATCAAAGAATACAAATCAGCACCGGAGAAACCTGGGGTTCTTTCGGCCACCGTTCGCAAATTCACATCTTCGGCAAAAGGTTTTGTGCGAGCATGGATTTTCAAAATCTCCTCGCGGTCATCTCGATCAGGCAGATCAATCGTCACTCGCCTGTCAAATCGGCCGGGGCGAAGTAGCGCCGGGTCCAAAACATCGGGTCGGTTGGTCGCCGCCATCACGATTACTTTTTCATTCGGTTCAAAACCGTCCATCTCAACAAGAATCTGGTTCAAGGTCTGCTCGCGCTCATCATTACCACCGCCAACTCCAGTACCCCGAACTCGACCCACAGCATCAATCTCATCCACGAAAACAATCGCCGGCGCCGCTTGTTTGGCCATTTTAAATAAATCGCGAACTCGTGAAGCACCTACCCCTACAAACATTTCCACAAATTCCGAACCGGAAATCGAAAAGAAAGCCACGCCAGCTTCCCCTGCCACGGCTCTCGCCAACAAAGTTTTCCCGGTACCCGGAGCACCCATCAAAAGAATACCTTTTGGAATCACCGCCCCGATTTCCAAAAACTTTTTCGGATTTTTTAGGAAATCAACAATTTCCGAAAGTTCTTGTTTGGCTTCTTTCGCTCCGGCCACATCCTTGAAAGTCACTTTTTGTTTTTTGTCATCCGGAAAAGTGATGCGAGCCTTCGATTGGCCGAAAGAAAAAGCCTGCATGCCGGCACCTTTCACCTGTCGCGAGATTAGCCAGATGAAAAGAACGATGAAAATTAAAGGCAAAAGGAATGGTGCCAAATTGGCGAACCAATAGCCAAAACCGGATGGACCCAGCACTTCGATTGAAACAGCCGACAGTTTATCCGCCGGCACTTTGTAATTTGAGAGAGTGGCAGTTAGAGATGCCTCGCTTTCCTTTTTCGAATGTTTCTCCGAACCGTCTTTATAAGTGACATTGAGATCGTCCCCATTCACTGAAATTTTGGTCACCACACCCTTCCCGATCTCACCGGCCAGCTCGGAAATAGAAACTTCCGGAATAGTTTTTTGATTTTCAGCAATTAAAGAATAAGCGGCGGCAATCAAGACAAAAATCATGATGCCGGTAATCATTTGGCGCCAAAAATTGCTCGGCGGCAAAGGATTGATATTCCGGCGCCCGCCTTTGCGCCCGCCTTTATTGCCTTTGTTTTTTGGTGAAAAATTCATCGCCATAGAGTCTATAGTTTTACACAAAATTTAAGGAATGTCTATTCCTACATAAATAAAAAAGCCCCACAAAATGCGGGGCCTCTACCGTTCATCGTCTTACAGGCTGGCGTTTAACGAGTTCAATGTTGCCTTCCCATACCATAATCGCGTTAGGCTTCAGCATTATTGCCTCGTAGGCAACAGTCAGAGACACTATTCGTTCTGACGAAGGACCACACAGGTCGAGTCTTTTGAAGGTGGCCCTCACAGCACTTGGGCTGATCATACTTGGCGATCTGTGATCTGTGGTCATCCAGATACCAGGTTCAAGCAGGGGGCAATGCTTCTCTCCGTTGGGGACATTCCCGCAAGATTCAATGGGGTTCAGCACTCGAAATATCACACCAATTGATGGGGCATACTCATGCTCGTCTGGTGTCAGAGGAAGGCCACCATCTCTTTTTAAAATGAACTCTCCCCGCTGAAGCCAGGCCAGACAGGCTCGGAATCTGCGCTCGTCAGTCTCGCCGGAAGCGGATATAAACGGAATGTACGGTTTGCTCATATTTTATAAGGTTGTTGTCCTATTTCGGAGGTTATAACTTTATCTAGCTGTTGTCAATTCATAGAAGTCGTTTATTCCTAAAAGCAAACCCGGAACTAGATTTTAGATACATCTCAAATTTGACAGCTTTTTCTTTTGTTATAAACGCCGAATACCATACCAATCGAAAAGGGGCTTTGGTTGAAGAATACTTTACCTCCTTTCTGTTATGCTTCTCTATCCGCCTTTTTAAATCCTGAGTTGAGCCAACATAAAAACTGCCGTCTTTAAGACTTTTTAGAACATAGCAGTAATACATACCGAAATTATCCCCCGTCGCTTTCTCTGAAGAAAGCTTTGCGGGACACTTCGCAGTACACTTTCCACTGTTATCTATATTTTATTATGGTGTTTACACCGCGAAGCTCCGTAGTTCTGACTACGGAGCGAAGTGGTGGACACCCTGTCGACAAATTGGAACCAACTAGAAAGCTATGTTTTTGAAGCGTACGAATTGATCAAGGGCGCCAATTTAGGCCATTTCAGCAAGGAATTAGCGGCAGTATAGGTCACATGATGAGTTTGAAGTAGGAGAAGTATTAACGAGCGGCGCGATTGTTACTTCATTTTCATATTTTCCCAGTAGAAAGGAACGTTTGTAATTGTTGAGGAAAATTGAATGCAGCGAGTGATTGTTCTCCATGAATGCCAAGCGTTTTTAGCACCGCTACCTGCGTCAATCGATCAAAGAACTTAAGATATTCGTTAATACCTCTCGCTGTCGTGGTGCGATCCCATTGTAATTGAGTCATCCACTGGTCTGCGTATCCACGATTGATAGGTAGTTTGCCTGAATGAGCAAGTTGATTGCGAAGCACATGGAAGATATTTGATGTCCTTAAAGAAACATTAACCTGATTGGGCCAGAAATAATTGAGTATAAAATAAAATATCTCCCGCAAATCATTTGACTCGTCGTTTGGAGTGGCACCTTGAGGGTTATGCAGGTGTGGATATAGCCATTCCCACAAGACGACCATTGAGAGAAATCTACTCTCAGCATTTAGAATGTTGGCGTGGTTAAGAAGCATGGGCAAATGAAAACCGTTACGAAATTGTCGTTGCCAATTTTGATCTAGAAGGCATGCAGTGGCTGTTTCCATGTGTTCTCGGCATTGATTTGAATCTCTACTAATGTACTCGAGATGATTGCGAGAGACGATTGGATACTGGACATAGCGCTTGTAAGAAAATAGCTGCCAATTATGTGCGGTAAGGACAGACCCAAGTACTAATAGATCCTCTAGGATTTTCCTCTCCCTGCTATTCTGAGGATTCGCACCAACTCGACCACTTCGGAATATCACTGACGATCTCTGTGGACCGATATATTCAACATAGGCATTCTGGATATTACGTCTATTGTCGCGAAGGATCTGGCTAGCCGTAGTGACATTAATAGCACCTTGACGTTGTGCAGGTGCTTGAGGATGAAAAGTGTACCCATTCACTGTAAATGGGGCGGTAAAATCATCTTCGACTATAAAACTTATGTTAACTAATTTACGTCGAGCCATTTGGTTACAATTTGGAGATCAGGCCTATTATTGCCACGATAACTCCAAGACCTCCGACAATCGCCGCCACCCATGTGGCGGTCCGGATAGAACGAGTTAGCTTCTCAGATGAATCACTGGCCTTTTCAAGAACTTTTGCCAAATCCCAAATAGGTTGTGAGGGAGATCCTGGCACATGCTTTGTATGATGGAACCAAACCATCTTCCATAAAAATTTATCGACCTTGTCTTCGTAAGACATATTAGGCCACTCTTCTCTCAATTTTTTAATTTCGTCATCTTCTCCAAACATATTTTTATACGATTATATTTTTTGAAACCATGCGACCACTTTGCCAATAAAAAAGAAAAGGAATCCATAAAGAGCGAGGGTGAAGCCATAAATAGCAGGTGGCTTTAACCAATCATTCATACTTTGCGGATGGCCATTGCCCATCCAAGCGAGTCCGGTAAAAATCATAACGACCGAAATGAGAATGATCCATTTCCCAGTCCGGCGGATTTTTGTCCCGTGGGCGACAACTCGTGTAGTCCCACCAATACCAAACCATCCCGCAATTATCGCTACGATTATACCTCCGACTACTTGAATGAGTAATTGTTCCATATAAGTTACTGATCTTGGTGTTCTTAATCTAGTTCGTGCACGCCACTCTTCACACGTTTTTGAGCTTCTTCGAATGATTTTTTATCAGTAGGAGGCGCAAAACGGACAAGATCGTTGTAACGATCATGAAGTGATTTTGTGGCAGTCGCAAACTCAGCATCGCTCATGGCAGCGGAAAAAGTTTCTTCTAGAGACCTTGCATCTTGTTTGAGAGTGACAAAGTTTTTTGCAGCATTTAGGTTATCGTAATAATCCTTTAGTGGGTTAAGTACATTCCCTACGGCTGCAACAACAGCAGAGATAACACTCAACCAAATAAACCAACTTGGAACGCTACCACTACCAACCAAAACTCCAAGAACTGCAGCGACAACCGCAGGAATTATCTGGAAATAACCCGCTAGGCGCTTTTGTTTGTCTGCGATAATGTGGTGAGCTTCACCTGTATAGGTGCAATTTTGTTTTATCGCTTCGCACTCTTTTATGTATTTATCTTTCATACTTGTGTGGGGAAAGCCTCACCGAATAAAATACGCCACGACTTCATTTTCTCGGTATCGCTCTTGGCTTCGATGGCTTCGCAAAATACTTTTATGTCGTCAAACTTCTTCGACACGGCTCCGTGGGTAATGGTGTCCAGCGCAACGTGCGGCGTATGACTTCCCGGAACCTGCATCTGCTTTGCGAGTGAGTCCTTTGAGTACTTGAAGAAATCGGTTATGAGAGCTGGGTACGAGATAGCCATAGAGTTTTTCTTTCGCCACGCGACGATAGCCGGAATCCACTCGGCAACAACCAACTCCAAATGAAAAGAGTCCATGGTAGAAAAATGCTCACGCTTAACTGCCTTCAACATTTTAATTGCAGGAATCAGATACCCGTCTGAGTTATCGTTTGCAGTTGTGATATGTGCGGCGTCGTGATCGTAATCGGCAAGAACCCACTGACCGTTTTTTGGTATCCAGTATGCACGCCCTTTAGGGCTGTGTGTGATGCCATTTGCAGACTGTCCTATCTGGTCGATGTATGCGGGCACAAACTCTACTTTTGTGCCGTCTTTGTATTCAAATGACACCGTTGGTTGATCTTGTTGTGGTCCCATTGCGCTGTAGCGATCGCTCTCGTTCACCGCTCCGTGGAGGGTTTGCATGGCAGCCGATGGTGTAACGCCACCCGGTGCACCCGACGGAAGCCAGTTATAAAAACTCCCGAGGATCACTAAAATGTCGATGTCAAAATTACCGCCTTGCTTGGGCTGGATGCGCGTCTGACGTTGCAATGAACCAATCAGCTTTGTATTTACTGTGCCCATGTTGTTTTCGATAACGCTACGTACCGCATTGTGGCGTTGCTGAATAAGCACATTAAAAGTGTCGTTCAACTCGAGGTTTGTTTTTAGCTTTTGGAATGCTTCAGCGATCATAATATGAACACATTCTACTCCTCGAGGTATTGTAATGTCAATCAAAGTAAAGTATGATTTAGAGACACAAAAGCCATGAAAAAAGAACCGCAAGCATACTACACGCCAATGGAATTAGCCGAACTCCTGTCGGTCAATGTTATGACTATTTACCGGTACATCAAGGCCGGCCGGCTGGCTGCTCACAAGATCGGCAAAGAGTACCGGATTGATCGCACTGAGTTTGAGAGGTTTATGACGAAAACAAAGACAAAATAAATTTTATGAACGAAGCATATTCACGCGTCATTATCGATAAGAAGCTCTAGAGGGTTATGCTTCGGGAAGATTTATGGAACAAGAAGATGTCAGAAAGTTTCTAGAAGCAAGAGATATTCAAGAGGGTAAGCCGGTTTATCTTGAGTACGTGAAAAGAATGCTCACAAGACTATTTTATGCGGGTTATATCGAATATATACCCTGGGAGGTTGGTAGGCGAAGAGCACAACACGAAGCCCTGATTGATTTGGTGACATATGAAAAAATACAGGAAAAACTAAAAGGTAGAACGACGACACATACAAAAAATATCCTGAATGAAGACTTTCCACTTCGGAGTTTTGTCCTATGTTGTGTTTGTAAAAAGCCAGTTACCGCGAGTTGGAGTAGAGGTAGTAATGGAAAGTTTCCTTATTACAGATGTAAAACAAAAGGTTGTGCAGAACATAATAAAAGTATTAGAAAAAAGGATATTGAGAGTGAGTTCGAAACTATTCTCGGAAGAATAAAACCAAGCGAGCAAGTCTTGAATTTAACCAAGGCAATTGTTACTGACGTGTGGCGCAAGAAAGAAGCTGAAGGTGTTAATCAAAGGTTGGAGGTCGAAAGAGAGATAGGTAAGATTAAAGATGACAAGGAAAGATTTGTTCAGTTAGTTTCAAGGGCTACTAATGAAAATGTCGTAGCTTCTTACGAACAGAAAATCGGTGCTCTTGTTGAAAGTGAGGTAGTTCTAAGAAATTCCTTGATGTCTATGGCTGAACATAAACCAAACATTGAAACTGCTTTAGATATTGTTTTTGATTTTCTTAAAAACCCCTTAAAACAATGGCAGAAGGGTAGCATTCATACCAAGAAGTTGGTTTTAAAGTTGGTTTTTGAGCAGAATTTGGCCTACAACAAAAATAGCGGGTTTGAAACCGCTATTTTGTCGCTCCCCTTAAGGGTATTTACCCTCCCAGAGGTTCAAAAATCGTCACTAGTGGAGATGGTGGGAGTTGAACCCACGTGCAAAGAGGATAGAAAGACGGATCTACAAGCTTAGCTTGTTTGATATTCCACAGACTACATAACAAGCAACATGCCTGTGGCTTTATTCCTAATTTTCGAACCTAAGGCGGAACGAGCTTAGATTCTATTCCGAATTTATGACACCAAATTTGCCGTATCGGACATCTGGCAGTTGGCGCCGCTTACGATCGAACGTAAGCGAAAGCGAAATCCTGTGCTCCGAAAAACGGAGAAACTACAGACTTAGCCTTTGATAGTGCAGTTTTTGCAGTTATCTTTGAGACAGATTAAAGAGTTATCTCGGCTCTGCTTGCGCGGCTTAATATCTTTCTTCGTCAAAGCCGGTCATCCCCATATTAGTTATAAGTTTTAAAGTTCGCTCGCCGACTCGCTTAAAGTTTTAAAGTCTTAACTTCAAAACTTCCAAACTTCCAAACTGAAGCGGAGCGCACCTTCTCAACTATTTTTCAAGGTTCGTCTGATTTCTCGCTCGCCTTCGCGCTTCTTGATTGTCTCGCGCTTGTCGAATTTCTTTTTACCGCGGACCACCGCAATTTCGAGTTTAATCAGGTTCTTACTATTATACACCGAAAGTGGCACGATTGTCAAACCCTTCTTACTCTCCTTCCCCAAAAGCTCGGCAATCTCTTTTTTCGTGAGCAAAAGCCGGCGGTTTCGGCGTGAATCGTAATCTTTCGGGGTGTTATTAATCTGATACGGCGGAATATGTGCACCGATGAGATAGGCTTCACCGCCCCTAATTGTAATATGCGAACCTTCAAGCGAGCCTTGGCCACTACGCAAAGATTTCACTTCCAAACCTAAAAGCTCCATCCCGGCATTGTATTTATCCAGAACTTCATAATTAAAGTGGGCTTTTCGATTTTCGATTAGATTTGCCATATTTGACCAAATAACCCCACTATGTTATCATATTTTTAGAAAGAAGTACTAATTCTGTAGTTCGACAATTCAACTTCAAAAGAAGGGCTGTATGGACAACCTACTCTACTATATCGGGAATGACCAATTTTGGGTCGGCTTGTTTATCGGGGTGCTCACAATCCTTTTTCTGTCTCTTTTCGCCCCGCATCTTTTTCGGGTGTTGAGCCGGAAATGTTCCGTCTGTGACCACACCGTTTTGAAACGGCCCCGCCGAGTATTCCGGATCAAAGACCGCCCCGGTTGGTACGGCAACTTCATCTTCAAAAATTGTGAGCGGTGCCACCACATCTCCGGCATCTCCTATGATCGGCCGATGAGCAACTACCGAATTTGGTGGATAAGCTTTTGGGAGCCGGAAGTGTTTCGTTATGGCGACGACGAGAAGAAGCTTTTCCGGAACGCCGGGCTGGTCCTCCCGAGCAATTTTGAAGTCATCCAGCCGATAGCCAGACAGCCACGCTTTGTGGCCAAACTGGCCTCGGTCTGCCACGCCCTGTCGTGGTAATCAGTTTCAATCAAACCCCCAAGCGCAAGCGCGGGGGTTTTCTTTTGACATCCGAGACAGAAGGAGTAGTATCAAAAACAGAAAGGGCTTCATTATGAGTAAATTCAGTGGCATAAATCCGGAACAATTCTTTGATGTTGCAGAGAAAGTAGCGAGAATCGTGGCCGCCAATAAAGGCCTCGCGGTGTGGCGAGGACGCTGTGCTGGCTTCTTCCAACCAAGACCAGACGAGGCGGAGTGCCTACTTGTCGGCCTCCCCGACGAACAGACCCCTCCGCCCAAGTCCTCTGTCGGACTCGCCGTCACCTTCGGCCACAGTGGCAGTATGGAACTGACAGCCACGGGTTTCTATGAGTTTGTGCCATTCGGTGGTGGCTGGCACCCCTTGGCCGAACTTGAAAAAAAGCTGGAGGAGCTCCCGAACTTTTTAACCTGATCCAAATCACAAATCCCCGATTTCGGGGATTTTTCTTTGACAGAAAGACATGGGAGCGTAGTATATGAACCGGAAAGGAAACTCGTCTCATGAAAAGAATCGAGGCCGTAATTCAACCGCACACTTTGGATGATGTGAGAAAGGCGCTCATCGCAATCGGCGTGGAAGGCATGACGGTTTTTGAGGCCAAAGGCTTCGGCCGACAACACGGCCACACCGAAATCTATCGGGGTAGTGAATACGATTACCATTTCGTGCCGAAAATTTATATCTTGTTGATGGTCAAAAAGTCCCAAGTGAAACAGGTGGTCGCGACTATTCGCGAAGCAGCCAACACCAAAAAAATCGGCGCCGGCAAAATCTTCGTCTCTCCCCTCGAGGACGCGATCCGAATTCGCACCAACGAAGACGGTGAAGGGGCTCTTTAGAAAGGAAACCTCATGACTGCCGAAAAACTGCTTGAGACAATCGAAATCTATCAGAATTTTTTTGTCGAGTCGGGTTTCAAAAAGGCCGGGCAACTGCACGACGAGCTCCCGGCCTTCCCACAGGTGAGGACGGCGGAGGCGCCATTTAGAGAGGAAGGAGCGATTCCTGAAGAACTACTTGAGGCAATCGAAACCTACCGGAAATTCTTCGTCGAATCAGGCTTCAAGAAAACTGAACACCTGCACGACGAACTTCTAACCAGCGACCAGTCCGGGTTCGAACACTGCCACGGAATGCTGGACCGAATGGTCAAGTTTGTTCAAGAAGGGCGGTTGGAAAAAGCTTTTCGCTGGCTCGGCTTTATCCAAGGTTTCCTCTGGTCAAGGCGAGTTTTCGCCCTAGCCGAACACAATGACAAGGCCGGATTTGAGCACTGCCACGGCATGCTGGACCCAATGGTTAGATTCGTTCATGAAGGAAGGTTGGAAAAAACTTTCCGTTGGCTTGGCTTTATCCAGGGTTTCCTCTGGGCCCATCGGATCTACACCTTGGCCGAAATCAAAGACCATAATCGGTCCAAAGGTCTGCTTGACCCTTAGGCAAAGTAAAACCCCTCACCTGCATGCAGGGAGGGGTATTTTCTTGTCCGAAAGAAACGCTAGGTGCGCTCTTCGGAGTGACGACAATCCGGATTGGTGCATTCGTAATAATGAACTCTCGAACCGCAACCGGGCGAAATGCCACCAGATTTCATCGGAGCCCAACAGACTGCACAAATTTGAGTAGGACCAGCGAGTGGCTTGGTCACAATCAGCTTACAGTGTTTACACACCTTGGCAGTCAAGACGGACTCGCCAGGCTTCCGAACCCGATGTTCCAGAAACTGGTGACAGCACTTGCTTTGGATCTCGTGGATCAACTTGAAGATTCGGTGCCAGCGGAGAAACAAACTTTCGGCGGTCCCCCGCAGGAGATCGAGCTCGCCGCGAATTTGCGAATCAGTCGGAAAATTTTCCGGACCGAGAAAGGCGCGGGTTTGTTCCAACGATTGGAAGTAGGCCCAGACCCATTTAAGTCGTTCCAGCTGTTCTTCGGAAATTTCAGTTTCATTCATGTAAAAAACCTTTCCGCTATAAGAGTACTCCGACTGGCCACAGCGTCAAGCCCTTAGCTTGAAAAAACTGAGGGTGCATGCTAAACTGAATCCCTAATAAAAATCTCACTTGATTAAAGCCAGAATCAATCACCAAATCCGAGCCAGTGAACTTCGAGTTATCGGCCCCGAGGGCGAAAATTTAGGCGTCATTACCCTATCCGAAGCCATTAAGAAAGCTTCCGACCTCGGTTTAGACCTAATTGAAATTTCTCCAAACGCCAATCCGCCAATCGGCAAGATTATGGATTTCGGAAAATACCAGTACGACGAGAAGAAAAAAGAAAAAGAGGCTAAATCACACGCCCACACCGTCGAAGTCAAAACCATCCAAATTAAAATCGGTACTGGTGAACACGACCTTGGCCTGAAAGCCAAGAAAATTTCAGAGTGGCTGAAGGAAGGCAACCGAGTCAAAATCGAATTGTTCTTGATGGGCCGAGCCAAATATCTAGACAAAAAATTCTTGGAGGAGCGACTGGAAAGAGTACTTAAATTCGTCACTGAAGAGTACAAAATGACCGAAGCCCCCCAAAAAGGCCTAAAAGGCTTGTCGGTGATGATTGAGAAGAAAAAATAATAATACCAATCAACTAATTCAACGCCAATCAACTAATGACGAATAGTAGAATTAGGATATTCGTAGATTGGAATAAGATTAGTAGATTAGTATTTCACATCTAGACTTTTTTAAGCCAATAGTGTAATATTCCAGTCTGTTATTAAACCCGTATGAAAACCAACAAGTCTTACAAAAAGCGGTTAAAAGTGACCAAAAGTGGTAAAATCTTGTCCCGAAAACAGGGCCAAAACCATTTTAATGCCAAGGAACGCCGAGGTCAGAAATCAACCAAAGGACGAATGTCGTCAGTCGTGATGAGCAACAAATCACGCTCTCGTTTCCTTTCCGGCATCTAATTTTCCCCACTACCCACTACTTACTACTAACTACTAACTAATTCATGACCCGAGTTAAAAAAGCCGTAAACGCTCTAAAATACCGCCGAAACCTTTTGAAGATGACAAAGGGTTTTCGTTTTCGACGATCCAAGACTGAGCGAGCCGCTCAAGACGCCATCCTCCACGCCGGCGCCTACGCCTTCGCCCACCGACGAGACAAGAAGGGTGATTTCCGAAGACTTTGGAACATCAAGATTGGCGCCCAAGCTAAAACTCTCGGTACCTCCTACAGCAAATTTATCGGGGCTTTGAAAAAGAAAAATATCGCTTTGGATAGAAAAATTCTCGCCACCCTGGCCGAGTTTAAGCCGGAGACCTTCAAGAGAGTCGTGGAACAGAGCAAATAGAATTTGGATTCAAGATTCATGATTCAGGAATAAGCACCAAAAGACCGCTCGGAAGCGGTTTTTTGGTGCGCTCCGTTTTATCTTGACAAGACTAACTAAATGTGTATTTCTGGGACAGAACCGTAAGCCTAAAAATAGGCTTTGAAAACAAAGGCCCTAAAGCAGGTCTGACCTGCTCGGGCAAGAAAGTGAGCAAAAAATGCAAACTGAAGCACCAGCAAAACCGGTACAAACCGGCATGAAGATTGTCTTAAACGGCGGAGGCACCAGAATGGACTCGGCCACCATACCAATCCAGTGGGGCTTTTCCGAAGCTGTCGCCAAACGCAAGCCGACTCACCTACTCATCATTGAGCAGACCGAGTACGAGGCAAAGTGCGAGGAAAAGACATTTCGGGGAGATTCGGGACGTCGAAGAATTGTCCCAGTCTCAAGGGTGATTGAGTACCTCCAGATTTATTCGCCCGGCAAACACCGAATTGCCGTCGTCGCTCTGTCGAACAGCCAGGAAGAAAATTCCTACGACCCGCCTGAAAAGCAGGCGGCGATATTCCGACAAAATTTGGAAGGCCTGCTCGTAACATGCAGAAACAGTTATGAATACCGCACCAGTCTTACCTGGCGAGCGATTCTCGAGCTAGCAAACGATGACAGCAAGAGCGAATGGATCTGTGTCGGCGCCGCAGTCGCGGAAATTGAAGTCCCGGAAAATCTCTTCGCCAAGGTGAGTGAGAATCCGGTCATGAAATTTCTCTACCGGTGCGCCAACCGTTGGTGCTCAAAGGGCCCGCGTGACCAATGTGAATATCGCAAGCGCCTTTTGTTTTACGCCTTACCGAAAACCCTCATCTGGCTTATCGGCTGGGCCTTCAGTCTCACGGTCGGGACAATTGTGTCTGCAGTTGCGATAAGTCTCCGCCTACTCGTCCTCTATCTCGGCTGGAGACCGGCCGGAATTTTGGAGAATATCTCAATGTTCTTCTCGAGGCCGATCCTCGATTGGACATTGGGAGATATGAACATCAATCGGGGCGATAACTACAAATATCGTGTCTGGGAAGTCGACACGAGTTATCCGTACAAAGTTCAGGCTACGATGCCGGTAACCGGGATCGAGGCAACCTTGATACTGCTCGCTGGCTTAATAAGCTGGAACATCTTGCGGAATGTTGAGATGTCTCATGTCACCAGGAGCTTCAATCTAAGTTTTGCCACAATTTTCGTTGTGGCATTCCTGGCCATCATGATCTGGCGGTTTGTGCCAGTAATGCCGGGTTGGGATAAGTTGGGCCGTTGGTACCGAAAATACCGACAAGACCGCTTGACCATCAAGACCCTACAGAAGGAACAGAAGAAAAAGGCCGCTCAAGAGGCTGCCAAGATGGAACTGGCCAAACCTGATCCTTACACCAACTGGCTGATGAAAGAGATGTCTCTTAAATCGGTGCCAGCCAAGGTTGACACCAGTCACCTGCCAAAACCGCTGACCATCACTGGCCAAGCGAGCAAGGTGGTGCGTGTCACCTTCTGGGGCGCCAAAACTCGGGTGTGCAAACCTTACGCGAGGTAGGCACTCAAGGTTCTTCAAAGACCAACGGCGGAAGCTTCGCTTCCGCCGTTTTTTAATTCCTAAAAATCTATTTCGGATCTTTGGTCGACTTCGGGATAAATTGCTTCCACATTTAGATAATCGTGAATCCTTTGAGCCAAGAACATACCTGCCTTCGGCTCACCCATTACCACAAAAACTTTCTTAAGTGACTCGGCCGTCTCGGCCACGAAATCCAAAAGATGTTCCGAATCTTTGTGTGAAGAAAAGCCATGAATCTCACGGATTTCCGCTCGCACCGCCACTTTCTCCCCCTCGATTTCCACCTCCTTTTCACCATTCTGCAATTTTCGCCCAAGAGTTCCGACCGATTGGTAACCCGGGAGTAGAATCATACTATTCGAATCCGGCAAATAGTCTCTTTCATGCATCAAAACCCGCCCACCCATCGACATGCCGGAGCCGGCAATCACCACCTTTGGCCCATCATGCCTTTTAATCGCCAAAGATTCTTGAGTTGTGTGGGCCAATTTCAGAAGCGGAAATTTGAAAATTTCATCACCCAGAGAAATGGCCTTTTTTACATCATCATTAAAATTTTCCTGCGAATGGCGATAAACCTCGGTCACCCGAATAGCGAGCGGCGAATCTAAATAAACTGGCACCGGTTTTAGCTGACCACTTTCAACCATTTTGTTAATCTCATAAATCAAGACCTGGGTTCTTTCCATCGAGAAGGCCGGAATCACCAAGGTTCCTCCCCTTTTGACGGTCACCTCAATCGCCTGCTTTAATTTGTTAACCCGTTCTTCCTGTGACTCATGATTACGATCGCCATAGACACTCTCCATTACCAAATAGTCAACACCCTTGAGCGGTTCGGTATCTTTAAGGAGTGGTGTCGGGGTATTACCCAAATCCCCGGTAAAAACAATTTTCTTGCCATTCTTGGTAAATTCGTACATCGCTGAACCGAGAATATGGCCCGAGTCTTTCGGGGTGACGCCCAGGCCGTCGCCAAGCTCTTTCGTTTCGTGATAATCAAAAGTCTGCCAAAGATTAAGGGCCTGGAGCATCTCCGCTTTGCCATAGAGTGGCAAAACGCCTTTCGCCCTCGCTTCTCGGTCCAAAAGATTAACCGTGTCCTCAAGCATCAGAGCCGTCAACTCTTTAGTTGGCGGCGTGCTAAGAATTTTCCCCCTAAAACCCTCTTTAATTAAAAAAGGAATCCGACCAATATGATCCAAGTGGGCATGGGTGACAAACAAAATTTCAATCTCTTTGGGGTCATAATCAAACGGCTGACTATTCCGCGTATCTGAGTCAGGCGTACCTTGAAACATCCCGCAATCAATCAAAAATTTTCGTCCGCCAGTCTCCAAAAGAAAATTCGCCCCGGTCACTGTCCCCGTCCCGCCGTAGAAAGTAATCGCACTTTTATTAGACATTGTTTTGCTGATTAATTAACAAATGATTGGTAAATCTAGAAACCAAATAGTAGCCGATAAACCCGCCCACAATATCCGAAACTAGGTCAAAAGTGGTATCCAAAATATAGCCTTCACCGCCGTAGGTTGCCCCCAATGCGTATTCATAAATTTCCCAGCCGACGGCAATCAGAAGCACACTACCGAGGACAATCGGCAACAAACGACTCAAGGTTGGCCTCCACTTGGTATAACCGGAGTAATAAATAAACCAGATGGTGGCGCCAGATAGCCAAAAACCTCCCAAAAAATGGACGATGTTGTCATACCACCACAGTCGCCAGTAAAGAAACAAGTTAAGCGCCGAAAGATGTAAGGTTAAAACCAGCCAGATCAGGCTTAATAAAAAAAGCGCCAGTTTTTCGCGTTCTTTCATACTAGTCATTATACCAAATACAAACTGCGAGCCGAAGCTCGCAGTCTAAAGTGGGTTACCAAAGATTATTCCCTAGTAAAGCTAGGTGGGTGTCCTGTGGCAAAGACCAAGGTAATTGCCAACTCCAGACTCCCTGAAAATTTATTTAGAGAGTTAATCTTCAGTAACCCAACTTATTATAACTCCGTGGGTGTCACGATAGAACAGTGGATAACAATTTAAAGCACGCGGCCAAGCAGAAGTATATAGTATTAGGTATATGGTATATGGTATGGAGAAGGGAGACCTTAAAACAAATTCAGAGATTTGTTCGGGTAAAGAAAAAACCGCATGAGCGGATGTTTAGAAAGTTTCTAATTTAGACAGCAACCACATCGCTGTGGTTGCTGTGTAAGTGGAGGATAGCACTGCACAAGGTTAAGTTTAAGTGGGCTTCGCAAAGACAAACATTTGAAGATCCGGAGACGCTCAGCTGTTTGCTTTAGTTTGAATCCCTAAAAATTTTTTAATATATCTTGGCAGTTAACCATCCTCTTCCCATTATAGCATAAAAAACGATTTGTCAACACTAAAAGTTGATAAACCGGTGTATAAGCTGTGCACAAAAAGTGGATAAAGCCGGTTACGGCTTTATCCACTTTTTATTCGTGTCATTCGTCTCCATTCGTGTATTTGTGTCGTGTTCACTCCAAGATTCCCTCCAAATTAGCATCGTAAAGAATCTGCTCTTGAACCAATTTGTAGTCAATAAGCTCATCTTTTTTAAACCAGTGCATGATTTCATTTTCCGCTTCCTTAACCGAGCCGGCCGAGTGGACCAAATTGCGGACCGCCCGAACATCATCATCGGACATTTTGTAAGAATCTAAAACAAAATCCCCCCGAATCGTTCCAACATCGGAGGTCAAAGGTTCGGTCCCGCCGGTAATCTTGCGCACAATTGCAACCGCATGAGCCCCTTGCCAGACCATCGCAATCACCGGGCCGGAAGAAAGATATTTTTTGAGCTTGGCTAAAATCATCTCCGTCACTTTGAAAGGATTGCCCTCGAAAGGGTGCTTCATCCCCTTGTCCTGGTAGGCTTTAATATTTTTCTCGCCGGTAAGTCTTCGCCACTCCGGATCAAGAGTATAATGTTTCTCGACAAACTCCGGACTAACCGTCATCATTTTTAGGGCTACCATCTTAAGCCCGGACCTTTCATAACGTTTAATAATCTCGCCGATTAGAGTCCGCTGAATACCATCCGGCTTGATAACCACTAGAGTTCTTTCGTTTTTGGGATGAGGCATAAGTTAGTGAGTAGTTAGTAGTAAGTAGTCAGTAGAAACGACATGAAGACATTCTAGCTCAAAATCTACCTCAGGACGAGGGATTGACATCTGATACCTAGTATGTTAGGGTGACCAAAGAGAAAGGATAGAATACTATGAATGTTCCTGCAAAAATCAACTTGGCAATGCAGTTGGTAATGACAGCTTTTGCCGAGAAAATCCGGACCGGCCGGATGTCGATTCCCGCTTCAACCCATTCGCTCCGAGTCGGGCTTTCCCTAATCACCTACGCTTGCCCCATTGAGGTAGTACTTGCCGGCTTCTGCCATGACCTACTCGAGGACACTGCGGTCACTGCCGTCGAGATTCACCGACTGTTTGGCGAGCGAGTTTTGGCTCTCACCCAGGCCTGCACCCTCGACCCCGTCCTTGGAGACACAGAGAGTGGCGAAGACGAGCTTCTCGTTCGGGTTGTAATGTGCGCGAGAAACGGCGACCTTGACCCTCTGAAAATCAAGACTGCCGACCGCCTCGACAATCTGCGAACCAATTACACCCTAAAACCGGCCTCACAGCTCAAGTCTTATGAGAGGAGCCAGAGGTGGTTAAAGGCCGCTCAGCAGTACCTCAGCAACGATGATTTAATCGGAGACTTGAAATCGGTCATGGATTGGGAAACACGACGGCTTACTGTCGCCGGCGTCTTCGAATAGGAATCGTTTCAGCACAAACCGGCGCGCCGCGCGCCGGTTTTTTTAATTCTTTTCCCTATACCATATACCCTATACCTAATACTATATACTTCCCTTCTGGTATTTCTTCATAATCTCCGCTTCCACCTCGGCCCGGTCTTTGCCGTGAGTGAGATAAGAAAGCTCCTTCAATTTTTCCACTTTAGCCAAATCGCCTCTAGCCGGTGGCAAAGTCTCGATGCTAAAAGGTTTGACGGCCTTCCCGTTTACCAAGAGTTTCAAATAGGCATTGCGGTTGTCCAAATTCATAATGTCGCGAGCCGTAAAAACTGGAGCAAACTGTTTTTCCAGATACTCGGCATCATCGGCCCCAACCCGAAAGGCAGCAATTGAACCGACGTTACCGAAGACGGCATCTTGAATCTTTTCATCAAGTTGAGCGATAAACTGATGAGCAATATTTAGGCCAAGTTTGTATTTGCGCGCCTCGGAGAGAATAGTGGCAATCGAATCGGTGGTAATATTCTGAAATTCGTCGATGTAGAGATAGAAAGGCGGTAAATCTTGACCAAACGAATCTGAACGAGACAAGGCGGCCATTAAGATCTTGCCAACCAAAATGAGGCCGATCAAGTTGGCATTGATGTCGCCGAGCCTACCCTTTGAAAGATTGACCAGCATAATCTTTTTCTTATCCATGATTTCCCGGAAATTAAAGGAGGATTTCTCCTGAGCAATCACCGGGCGCATGATTTCGTTAGACAAAAAGACATCAAATTTGCTCGTGATGTAAGGCACGATGTTGGCAAGCGAGGCCTCCCCGCCGGCCTTATCGGCAATCTCGCGCCAGAATTGGACGACAATCGGATTTTTGCAACGGGAAAGTTTCAGCTCACGAAAAGCTTTGTTGGAAAGCACACGCGAAACATCAAGCAAAGTATTCCCCGTCTCCGGATCTTCAATGACGAGCATCGTGGCATTTCTAAAATACTGCTCGAACATCGGACCACCGGCCGTTTTCATATCAAACAGCTTATTGAAAATCGACATCATCTCGTTGACTACAAAAGTTTTTTGCTCCGGAAAGCGGGTATCATATTCAAGCATGTTCAAAGCAATCGGCCTCGCGGTATAGGCCGGATCGAAATAGATGACATCTTCGTATCTGTTTGGCGGGACCGTTGCCAGAATATCCTGAATATCAGAGCCGTGCGGGTCAATCACGCAAACACCCTCTCCGTTTAGAATATCCTGCACCGCCATATTCTTGAGCAAAGTCGATTTACCGGTACCGGTTTGGCCGATAGTGTAGAAATGGCGCAGACGGTCCTCCTTGGCCATGAAAACTTTGGTCTCAGCTCCGCGGTGGCGATTAACCCCGATAATCGTGCCGGTTTGAGAAAGCTCGAGTGGTGCCGGAGCTGTGCCAGCCTTAGTCTGTTTGAGTTGAGGCGAGGCCTTACCACTCGTCGTCGGCAAATGGATGAGAGTAGTAAGCTCTTTTAAGTTGAGAGGCATAATCTGATCTTCGGTAAAAACTCGGAAGGCGAAATTCCTAAGCAACAATTTCTGAATCGAGCCTTTTTTCTCGATAAACTGGATTTTATTGCCGTGAGTATCTTCCAACTGATTGAAGGCTGACTCCAGGTGAGACAAAATTTCTCGGGCCCGCAAAACCGTATCCGCCGAAACAACAATGCGGATAACCACTTCCGCGATTGTACTGCTAGTTTTGGCCGTGATGTTGTCGACGGCTTGTTTATCAATTATCGGTGGCGTGCCATCATCTTTTTTCTTCGGCTTCTCCACACCTTTGAAAAATTCAACGAAATGTGTCCCAAGGCCTTTTGAGCCGACTACCGCCTCACTGACTTTCACCCCTTCTTGAATCTTGGCAATGGCCCGTTTATAGCGCTTAATGTAAAAATCATCAGACGACCTGATTAAAAACTGGACGGCCGCACCCTCACCACTTTTTCTAATCTTGGAGAAGGCATTTAAAAGAATGTTGAGAGGATCGTAATCAAAATTCTCATAGGTCTTGAGAGAAAAGGCCGATTCTTTGACCAAATCCGCGTAGGCACCAATCGCCACCCCTTTTTCATTAAAAATATTGTAGTCATCATGCTTCTCGCTGATTTTGGCATCAGGAAAAACTGAAAGCACTTGTTTTTCAAACAAATCGGCTTTGCTAATCGGCACCGCCGCGTAAATCACTGACTCTTCGCTCTCATTGGAATTCGCAATTTCAAAAGAAAAGTAATTTTTGTCGGAATCGCCGTCGTTCGTGATTGCCAAAAGTCCGGAGTAAAGTTGCTCCATGCTGGAAATCTGCTCTTTTAGATTTTTCTTGCCATCCTCGGTGCTGGCCTCAGGTAAAAGAATCTCAAAAAGGGTCAGGTGAAGTGGTCGCCAAAGTGCGCTTTTGGGTTCGAAACCGGCAATCGGATAACCTGCACGGAGGTACTCGGAAATAAAACGATGAAAGTCGTCTTCGAGGTGGAGATTATCGAGCTTGTCCAAAATCGTGAGCGCATTCTTCAATCCTTTCTCTTGCAAAATACCCAACAATTCTTCGATTTTCCGATCGTGAGCTTCGGGGGAAAGTTTGAGCACAATCGCCTCGGCCGCTTCAGTGGAAATTACCCTTTCCGGTGCAATTACCGCCGTAGCCGGCATTTCTTGGTAAGCACGGATAACTTCTTTTTCTGTCTCCAGCCGCTCAACGGAAGAGGCCTTGGCCAAACTCTCTTTTTTGGCCAACTCACTGCGCAAAAAGGCAATCTCTTCATGAGGTGAAGAAAAAGGTTTTTCCGGAGATGACAAAAGGCTCTCGGCCATAACAAAATTATACCGCGTCTTGGCGCGGATTCAAAAGTTGTTAAGAACCTTTACGAATAAGGCACACGAATAAAGTACGCGAATAGCGAAACCACGAATACGCACACACGAATAAAAAGACAGTTGAGAACCCTTACGAATAGGTCGTGCGGATATTCGCGTCATTCGTCTCAATTCGTGTATTTGTGTCGTGTGCCGAAGTATTAAATACCTAAGGAGTAATGACTTGTTCGTAGTCAGCAATCAATGACTTAACTTGATCTTTCAGTTCTTGATCGGCCTCATCAGTCAGTCTCTCCGCTCTGGCTTTCGCCTCCGTGAGCATAATCCGAGCTTTAGAAAAATCATCCAGTGAACGGCCTTCAGCAATCGCTTCAGAAATAGCAGCAAAAATCTCCCCAAATTCAGCTTTGGTCTCCAAACCTTCAGGTTTTACTAAATCGTCAAATCTTTCCATGGGATTATTTTTTAAATCTGCCAATTTCCAGCCCTAAATCTTTGCAGATTTTAGAAACTAGAAAATCATTTATTTCTCGATGTCTCGGAACGGTCGAAATCTTATTATTATCCAAGTTTCTAAAGACTGAATGCTTTTTGCCTTCGCGGACCAAATGGCAATGGCCTTGACGCAAGTACAAAATTAAATCGCGCCGCTTCATTACCTAGCGAGCAAGACTGACAGAGAACAGCTCTCGTGAAAAACCTCTCGACTTTGATGAAATAATTTTTCTATTTTCAGCCAAAACTAAAAGTGCCGCTTCTTTCAGATTTTCCAAAGCTTCTTTTTTGGTTCGGCCCTGAGTATTGATGCCCGGGATTTCTTCCACCCATGCAACCACCCACTTACCGCTTTTTTTATAAACAGCTGTAAATTCTCTGTTTGTCATGAACAGATGATATCAAAAATAAAGCTTTCAATCAAACCGGAATTAGCCGGTTTTGAAGAAGCCTATGAAGTCAAAATCTCCGGGCCGTTTTCGGTAATTACCACCGTGTGTTCAAAGTGAGCGCTCCGCGAGCCGTCAGCAGTTTTGTAGGTATAGCCGTCACGACCAAGCATCACTTCGGCCGTTCCTTCATTCAACATCGGCTCAATCGCAATCACGAGACCGGGACGCATAATTGGACCCTGGGCCTGCATCTTAAAGTTCGGCACATAAGGATCTTCGTGGACCTGATAACCGACACCGTGACCGGAAAGAGTCTCGACAATGCCAAAATGCTTACCTTTCACAAATTTTTCAATCGCGGTACCAATTTCCCCGACTCGCTTGCCTGATTGCGCCGCCGCGATACCGATACTCAAGGCCTGTTCGGTAGTTTTTAACAACCTCTTAGCCGCCGGATCAACTTCTCCTACCGGCACCGTAATCGCCATATCAGTAAAAAGTCCTTTATGTTTAAGACCGGCATCCAAGCTCACAATATCCCCATCTTCAAGACTTCGGTCTCTTTCATTTGGAATACCATGAACAACTTCGTCATTTACGGAGACACAAAGAGAAGCCGGGTAAGGTCGACTCGCGCCCCACGGCTGGTAGTTTAGGAAAGCCGGTGAATCACCGTTTTGAACCATCAGTTTGTGAGCAAAGGTGTTTAAATCTTTGACTTTGACTCCTGGAGCTACCTGCTTGGCAGTTTCGTGCAGGATAAAAGCCAGGCGCTTCCCACCCTCCCGCAAAATCGCAATTTCAGCCTCGGTTTTAATCTTAATTCTCAAATTTTTGAGTTAAACTTTTAAGTCAAGCCTATTTACTATCTCCGCCTGAACATCTGCGATCGTCTGCTCGCCATTAATATCCAAAAAATTATAGTCTTGGTGACTTTGATAATATTTAACTACCGGCATCACTTCACTTTCAAACCAATCCAAACGAGCTTTGATATCATCGGCATTATCATCGATTCTTTTCCTCGCCAAAAGGCGATCTTCGGCCCACTTTCGAGAAACATTGATATAAATCACATAGGGTTTGACCCTTTTATAGAAACCGAAAATCGAATGAAGTGCGCCAGCCTCATGAAGTCGGCGCGGGGTGCCATCAATCAGCAAGTGTTCGGTGTTTTTAAATTTGGTCGAAAGAATCTTGGCCCACATATAGACCGAGAGAAATTCCGGCTGTAAACCGCCATCGTCATAAATCTGCTTGGAAATTTTTTGAGTCGTGGTATCCCCCTTAATAAATTCCCGAAATTCGGCCCCACTCTCCAAATGAAAAACTTCCGTTTCCGGATTTTGTTTTTTTAAATATTCGCCAAGCAATTCGACTTGAGTACCTTTGCCACAGCCGGAACGGCCGATGAAGATGAAGGAATGCATGAATTAGTTTGTAGTTAGCAGTGGGTAGTGAGTAGTTAATGGAGACATAATAACAAGAAACTGGAGACTTAAATAGGACTTGACTTTTTGCCGATATTATGATACACTCAAAGGCAGTAAAGTCCTTTAGCATTTTAGTGCACAGAAACTCAACAACCTACCCGCCAAGCGGGTTACAGAAATCGGAGGAAATCAATATGACTAACTATGTGGTAATTACGACGATCGTCGGTAAGATCCTAGCACTTATTGGTATCGGCCTCATTTTTAAGGCGGTAATCCGCGAAGAGAACAGCATCAGGATGGCCGGCTTGTTCTTTGCTTCTGGGATCATTTTGCTTCTATGCTCGGCGGCCGGGTCCAAAAACGTTAATCTGGCCAAAAGTGATCTGCCGGCAGATTACAAACTCGAGGTTAACTCGGAGTACCGGGGAGCTGGCAATGTTCTACAATCCCCGACCAACATTGCCGACGGAATCGGCCTGGGGGTAGTGATCATCCACAGCTCGGACAGAAAGACCGATCTTGGCCAGACACCTGTCCTCATGAACGCCGGACTCAAGGTTGGCGAGCCGATTGTAATGAAAGCCGTCGAGGTGGTGGTTAATAACCACCCGATATACTTCATGTTCGTGGCGGAAAAGCTCCCCACCAACAATGTCGCTGCGGCTACGGCCAAGTGACCGATTCACATCCCGCGCGAGCTTCTCCGGAAGCGAGCGCGGTTTTTAATTGACCAAAGGCCCCAAATTGGCTAAATTAGTGTGAGAAAGGGCAAAAATGATTGATTATTTGGGAATTGGCTGCTTCCTTGGTTGCTTGATATTCGTCTACAAACTGACCGAGGCCAAAAACCGAAAATGGGAAAGCTTGTACGCGAGCGTAGCTGGCCTCATGTTCATCCTAACTCTTTTTTTGGTCTTCGAATCAGTGACCGAGCATCAAAAAAGAGATGAGATGAGAGCCAAGGCCAAAACCGCAAACCATCTCACAATAAAAAGATAGAGCAGTACCGCCGAAGTCCCAAAGGGACTTCGGCGGTTTTTCTCTATCTCAAACTACCCACTACTCACTACTCACTACAAATCCCGATGTCAGAAGTCGGGACCCCGACCTTTGTCTGACAAAGCGTCGGGGCTTCTTCTAGTACTCCCTCATCGAAATCTGGGCATCAATTTTCTTAATCAAATCAAGAGCCACGGAGACCACAATCAAAAGCGCCGTACCTCCAATAGCCAAAGCGGAAATTCCGGTAAAGGCTCGAACAGCAAGTGGTAAAACAGCAATTACACCCAAGAAGACAGCACCGACCAGCGTAATTCTGGTGACAATTTTAGCCAAATATTCGGTCGTCGATTGGCCCGGTCTGACACCTGGAATAAAAGCTCCACCCTTCTGGAGATTGGTCGCGATTGATTCCGGCTCAAAAGTGACAGCCGTGTAGAAATAAGTGAAAAGAACAACCAAAATAAAATACAGGAGAGCGTAAAGCCAAACTTGTGAGAGCAGTTGAACCATAAAAGTCGAAATTGAGACGACAATCGGGTTGCCGGTATTAGCCAAGAAGGTGAAAATCATTTGCGGAAACAAAAGAATTGAAAGGGCAAAAATAATCGGAATCACACCGCCTTGGTTGATTCGCAAAGGCAAGTAAGTGGAAAGCCCGCCGTACATCTTCATCCCCCGTACCCGCTTGGCATAGGTAATCGGCACCGGCCGCTCGGCTTCAGTAATAATCACCACACCCACAATCACCAGGAGTCCGATAATTAAGAATGCCAAATAGACTGGGATTTGTGAGACTTCAAAAGTAAAAGATAGTTGGGAAATTGCGACCGGTACTCTGGCCACGATACCGGCAAAAATGATGAGAGAAACACCATTACCGATACCAAATTCAGTAATCAGCTCACCGAGCCAGGTCAAAAGGATTGAGCCACCGACAATTACCATGATGTTAGTCACGAATCCGAAAGTTTCAAGACCTGGCACAACCCCTTGTTTCTCCAAGAGAAGAAGAAAACCAAAAGCCTGGATTAAAGCCAGAGGCACTGTAAGTAGCCTTGAGTATTGGGCAAAACGCTTGCGGCCAGCCTCCCCTTCTTCATGGTAAATCGCCTTCAGCTTCGGTGACATAATCGTCAAAAGCTGCATGATGATTGAAGCGGTAATGTAAGGGCCGACACCAAGCATCACAATCGACAAAGTCGATAGACCACCGCCAGAAAATACATCCAAAAGACCCAAAAATTGATTGCCCGAGAAGAACTGTTCGAGCTTCAAAGCATCAACACCCGGGATTGGGATCACGCTAAATAGTCGGAAAACTGCCAAAGCCACCAAAGTAAAAAGAATCCTTTGGCGCAAAATCTTATCTTGGAGGACTAATTTGGTTTTGGCTAGAAAGTTGTTCATTTTGGCACTCGACACTAATCCACGAATGAGGACGAATTACACGAATTTGGGTTTGAATTTATTTGTGTCATTCGCTTAAATTCGTAATTGGTGTCGTGTTAGACTATTTTGCCTCCCGCCTTTTCAATCTTGGCCTTGGCACTCCCTGAAAAGGCGCAACCGGAAATATTCAAGGCTTTGGTCAATTCGCCATCACCTAGGATTTTGATTTTTGGCGACTTGCCGGATTTCAAAGCAATCAAACCAGAGGCTAAAATTTCTTTCGGAGTAACTGCGACGCCGGCCGAGAAAAACTTATCAAGTGAGCCGACATTGACCGGCACAAAAGCCACTTGGATACCAACATTGCTGTTTCGGCCACGACCGCGCAGTTTCGGAATACGCTTAATCATATCGCGAATTTCCGGGCGAACCTTGGCGCCGGCGCGGGCGGTCTGACCCTTACCACCGTGGCCGGAAGTCTTGCCCCGCTTACCGCCTCGGCCGATTTGCTGCCAATTTTTACGCTTAGTATGTCGTTTTAAATTATGGAGTTGCATAAAATTTATTTACTGACTTTAGCACTTTCGAACTTCTTCAAAATCATTTTGCGTCGGCTCAATTCCGACAAAGCTTTCATGGCGGCGCGAGCATTATTCAGTCGATTTTTGCTACCAGAGAGCAACTTGGCGTTAACATCTTTCAAACCGCAAAGCTCGATAACATTTCGAATAGAAGTACCGGCAACCATTCCCTTACCTCGAGCCGGCATAATCATCACTCGCGAGCTTGCATACTTAGCGGCAACTTCAAAAGGAATCGAGGAGCTCTTTGTCATCGGGACAGTAATTAAATTTTTCTTGGCTTCACGATTAGCCTTTTCAATCGCCAAGGCAGTATCGCCGCCTTTACCCAATCCGACACCAACCTGACCCTTGCGATTACCGATAACCATGGCAACACTGAAAGCAAAGCGTCTACCACCGGCCACGGTTCGGGAAACGCGTCTAATATCAATGATTTTCTGATCAAATTCCGGCTTTACTCTCTCCGGCCTGGTACCACCACGGCGCGGACCACCTCGTCTTTCCGGACGATTACCAAAACCGCCCCTCACCGGTCGAGCATTTCTTGAATCGGCAGCCGGTAGAGCTCCGGGAGTAGTCGGGGCAACTTTCGCCACATCTGCATTTTGTTTGGTATCGTCTTTCATAATGTTTTTATTCGTGTGCCCTATTTGCAAGGGTTCTTAACTTAAAATTTCGATTACAATCTCATTAAAACACTAAACCGCCTTCTCTGGCACTATCGGCCAAGACTTTGATTTTGCCGGTGTAAATAAAGCCTCCTCGGTCAAAGACGACAGTCTTAATCTTCTTGGCCATGGCCAATTTGGCCAACTCTAAACCAACAGCCTTAGCTTTTTCCAAAACGGTTTTACCCGGAGCTTTCATTGAGGAAGCGGCTACCAAAGTCTTACCGGTAGCATCATCAATCAATTGGGCGTAGATATATTTATTGGAACGAAAAACCGAAAAGCGCGGTCTGGCTTCGGTGCCAAAAATCTTGGCCCTAATTTTCTTATGGCGTCGATCTCTTTTTAGTTTTGATGTTGGCTTTTTCATTGAATTTTATCTTTGGCTTTCATACCTTATACCATATACCTAATACTATATACCCCTCTAGGCTGCTTTCTTGCCTTCCTTCCTACGAATGACTTCCTTCTCATATCTCATACCCTTACCCTTATAAGGCTCGGCTTTCTTCAAATCGCGGACTTTGGCGGCAAACTGACCGACCAATTCCTTATCAATACCTGAAACAGTGATCAAGTTCTTCTCGGCAGTCACTTTTAGACCCTCCGGAATGTCCATCTCCACCGGGTGAGAAAAACCAAGACTAAAAACCATTTTCTTGCCTTTGACTTCAGATTTGAAACCGATACCTTCCAAAATCAACTTTTTCTCAAAAGCCTTGTTGACGCCGTTAATCATATTGTTGACATGCGAAGAAGCGGTTCCCCACATCGCACTCACCTCAACGCCGGTGCGCTTTGGAGTAAGGATAACCTGATTATTATCGATAGCAATGCCGATAATCGGTCGGAAGTTTCTTGAGAGCTCGCCCAAAGGACCCTTGACCTTCACAACATTGTTCAAAACCGACACTGTCGTGCCGTTTGGGATTGCAATTGGTTTTTTGCCGATTCTGGACATGATGATAATTAATTTATTCGTGTGCCCTATTCGTAAGGGTTCTCAACTATTACCAGATTTTAAATAAAACTTCGCCACCGACTTTTTCTTTCTTGGCCTCCTTATCGGTCAAAATTCCTTTTGGGGTCGAGAGCACGATCAAGCCTAAACCGCTCTTGAAAGATCGGATTTCTTTGGCGCCCTGGTAAACGCGCTTGGACGGTTTGGAGACACGGGCCACATCGTTGATTCGAGGTGTCTTACCTTCGGCATATTCGACTTCAGCCTCCAAAATCTTGTGGTTATTCTTGCGCTTCTTGGCAATTGATTTGAGAAAACCGTTCTTAACCAAAATATCTGCAATTGACTCCTTAATCGCCGAATGAGGTACCACAACACTTCCCCGACCTGCGAGGCCGGCATTCTTAACTTTGATTAGAAAATCAGCGATTGGATCCATAAAATAATTTAAAATTGAAAGGTCAAAATGGAAAATTGCAATTTAAAATCTAAAATTAGATTCTGAAAATTATTCAATTTTGCATTGTCATTTTTCATTTTGAGATTTACATTTTCCACTACCATGATGACTTCTTGATTCCCGGAATCATGCCTTCGTTGGCATACTCGCGGAAGCAAATACGGCAAAGGTCGAAGTCTCGCATATAGCCGCGCTTGCGACCACAGCGGAAACAACGGTTAGTAGCCCGAGTGGAAAATTTCGGTTTCTTTAACGATCTTGCTACTACTGATGTTTTTGCCATAATAAATTAAAAAAGCTTGCAAAAGCTTGTCCGCGTATACTAGCAAACCAAGAAGAAGAATGCAAGGCAGGTTGAGAACCCTTACGAATAGGGCACACGAATAGGCCAGCCGGCAAAAGTATAGGTATAAGGTATAAGTATAGGTATGGGAAATGGGTCCAAAAGTCAAAAAGCACGGGAGAAGACAAGATAAAAGGCGCGCAACTGCGTTGCGCGCCTTGACTCTCACCCTATATTCCTAGAAAGCTCATCAGCAACCAAGGCCTCGATAAATCGGCACAAGCCAAGCAGACAAAAACGGCCTACTGGCCGTTTTTGTCTGTCCTTATTCCTAAATCATGAATCTTTATTCCTAATTCTATTTCTTGAGAGGAAAACCTAAGTATTCTAGAAAAGCTCTGGTCAATTTTTTGTCGCCGGAAGTGGTGACGATTGTGATAGCGAGACCGAAAACATCTTTCAACTCTTCATCGGAAGTTTCAGGGAAAATTGTGTGTTCTTTGATGCCGATAGTGTAATTGCCCATATCATCAATGGCGGTGGCATTAAGTCCACGAAAGTCTTTGGTTCGAGGCAGGGCCACATTTAAAAGTTTGTCCAAAAAGCCGTACATCCGAGCACCCCGAAGCGTGATCTGATAACCAACCAAATCGCCTTCTCGAGACTTGAAGGTGGCGATTGATTTCTTGGCAGAACGAGGAGCGGCCTTCTGGCCAGTAATTTTACCCAAACGATCAGCAATCAATTCCAATTTTTTCTTATCTTTAAGAGAGCCGACGCCGGTCGAAATCACCACCTTGGAGAGGCGTGGCGCTTGCATCGGATTTTTGAAGCCAAACTGACCTTTCAGCGATTCAAAAGCCTTATTCTGTTTTTCTTTGGTATTCATAATTAGTTAGTTTAGAAGTTGAAAAGTTTGAAAGTTTGGAAGTCTCAAGATTACCCAAGCTAGATGGCTGAACCGGTTTTTTTACTGACACGAATCAGTTTGCCGTCAATCAACTTCTTACCGGCTCGAACTGGCTTGCCACCCTCCACCAACTGAACATTGGAAACATGGATCGGCAAGGTCACATCAATAATCTGACCTTTCTCATTGCTCTTCCTCGGTCTCTGGTGTCGCTTTTTGACATTGACACCCTCAACCAGAATACGGTTTTCGGCAGGTAGCGCCTCAAGCACCTTACCGGTTTTACCCCGGTCTTTGCCAGCAATCACCATTACATTGTCATTTTTCTTGATTCTCATATATGTATTCTTAGATTCGTGTCATTCGTCTTAATTAGTGAATTGGTGTCGTGTTATACGATTTCAGCCGCCAAAGAAGCGATTTTCTGGTAACCCTTTTCAGCCAATTCTCGAGGAATCGGTCCAAAAACACGGCCGGCAATCGGATCCATCTTGCCTTTTTCCAAAATCACCACAGCATTCTCATCGAAACGGACATAGGAACCGTCCAGGCGTCTTAGGGCCTTGGTCTGACGAACCACTACCGCCTGCAAGACATCCTTTTTCTTTACCGCCTTTCTTGGTTCGGCTTTCTGAACTGACAAAACCACCTGGTCACCGATTGAAGCGTAGCGCTTTTTGGAGGCACCGAGCACCTTGAAAATGCGTCCGATTTTAGCCCCGGAGTTGTCGACGATTTTCACAATGGTGCGTGGTTGAATCATATTGGTTAGTTAGTAGTGAGTAGTTGGTAGTTTGTAGTTTGTAGTTGAAGAAAAGAAAATACCTAGACAATTTTAAAAGATTTGCGTTTGGAAATCGGGCGGCACTCTTCGATGGTCACCTTATCGCCGATTTTCTTGGTATTACCCGGATCGTGGGCCAAGTACTTCTTAGAAATCTTCATGTACTTGCCGTATTTCGGGTGCTTTTCATAGCGATTGGTCACAACCGAAACAGTGTCTTTCATCTTGTCTGAAGAGACCACACCTTGAATAACCCGAGGGCGACGGTTAGGAGTTTCTGTTGGTTTGTTGGTTTTTGGCTTCATAATAAATGAAAGTGTATCTTAGCTTAAAGCAGTTAAACTGTCTATTTGCTGTTCTTTCTTTGATTCTGCTCGGTCATAATTTTGGCAATCTCTCGCTTCAGGTTTCTCCCCTCTCGCATGTTGCGATTCTTGCTACCGGCAATACCGAAACGGAAAGCTCGAACAGCTTCGCGCTTCTCTAAAAGCATCGCAACAAGCTCGGCATCAGTTTTGTTTTTAAATTCGTTGGACATTTTATTTCAAATTAGACTCGGCTGACAAACTTAGTTTTGACCGGCAACTTGGAACCCGCTTTGCGGAGAGCTTCGGCCGCCTCAACCTCCGGAATACCGTCGACTTCAAAAATCACTCGGCCTGGGCGCACCTCAACACAAAAACCCTGCGGTTCGCCTTTACCTTTACCCATTTTCACTTCGGCCGGCTTTTGAGTATATGGTCGGTCCGGGAAAACTCGAACCCACATCTTGCCGGATTTGGTGAGTGAGCGAGAAATAACTTTTCGAGCCGATTCCAACTGATTTGACCTGATACGAGCGTGGCCCAAAGTTTTCAAACCAAAAGAACCGAAAGACAATTTGAGTCCTCGAGTTTCCGGCCTTAGCCAGTAGTCGGCATTCTTACGAGCAGTATGCCATTTTCTAAATTTTACTTTCTTTGGGACAAACATGTTAGTAAATTAAAATGAAAATTATTTCTTGTCGGCAAAAATCTCACCTCGGTAAATCCAAACTTTAATGCCGATATCACCGTAGTCCATATGAGCTTTCTCTCTGGCAAAATCGATATCCGCACGCAAAGTCTGAAGTGGGACTTGGCCTTTGCGGAGCTCTTCTGAGCGGGCCATTTCGGCACCACCCAAACGGCCACCCAAGTAAACCTTAACGCCCTTAACATCTCGGTTAGCCATAACTTTCTCAATCGCCTGCTTCATCACGCGACGGAAAGGCATTCTTTTTTCAATGCTTTCGGCAATCATTTGAGAGACAATCGCGGCATTTGATTCCGGTGAGCGGATTTCTTCGATATCAAGCTTGAGCTCTTGATGAGTAATCGGCTTGCCGGTTTTAAGAACCAACTTGGCCAAATCTTCCTTCAACTTGACGGCGCCTTCCCCGCTTCGGCCGATAATCATACCCGGACGAGAAGTTTTGATGATAATTCGCAAAGTTTTGGTGCCTCGCTCGATTTCTACCGAGCTAACAAAAAATCCGCGTAGCCGCTTGGCCAAATATTCGCGGATCTTGATATCTTCCTTCAGAGACTTCTTGTACATATCACCCACGCCAAACCAGCGTGACTTCCAATCACGAATGATACCTAGACGATGTGAATATGGGTGAACGGTGTGGGACATAATAGTTAAATAATCAATAATCAAGAAACAATCACCAAACTAACTGTTTCCTTTGCTCTTAATTTGTTTCTTGGTTTTTGGTGTTTGGTTATTCTCCAGTTCGCTTAGAACTAGGGTAATATGGCTAGTTCGCTTATTGATACCGGAAGCGCTACCTCGAGCTCGCGGCATGATTCGCTTTAAAATCACCCCAGCATCGACAGTGACACCTTTAACCTTAAGATTCTCGGCGGACAGGTTTTGACTATTCTTGGCATTGGCTACCGCTGACATTAGCAATTTTTTAATCGGGGCGCTAGCTCGCTTGGCCAAAAAATCCAATTCAGCAATCGCCAAATTAACCGGCTTGCCTTTGATCAAATCGGCAACAAGTCTAACCTTACGTGGTGATTGTCGGTAATTATTCAGTTTTGCGGTAATTGTTGTCATTGTTTTATTCGCATGCCCTATTCGTAAGGGTTCTTAACTATTTCTTAGCTTCGGTTGAAGCTTTAGCAGCCTGCGCAGAGGCAATCTCGGCTTGCTTCTTGGCAGCCTCGAGTTCCTTCTGCATCTTACCGCCGTGCTTAACGAACTTGCGGGTTAAAGAAAATTCGCCCAATCGATGGCCAACCATGTCTTCAGAAATCAAAACTTCAATAAAATCCTTGCCATTATGAACGGCAAACTTAAAACCAACCATTTCTGGAGAAATCTGGCAGGCCCGAGACCAAGTCTTAATTGGTTCAGACTTTTCAGGACGCTTGCCTGCTATCTTCTTTAGCAGCCTTTCGTCGACATATGGTCCTTTCTTAAGCGATCGTGTCATAGGTTAGTTGGTAGTGAGTAGTTTGTAGTTATCAGAGACAACACCAAAACTACGCCCTTTATGTAAAAAGCTCCAAACGAGCTAGACGGATAGCTTAGCATAAGTCATTTTAAAGAGCAACTCTGGGCTGGTATAGGTATAAAGTATAAGTATAGGCTCAAAATAAGGGAGTTTTCACGCACTTGACAATCTGACATATTGTATGATAAAATACTAATAGAGTTGGAATTTGGCAACAAACAAAAAACGAATAGGAGACAACATGAACAATGTACACATCGCCCCCGGAAGCGTCGGCGCATCGGTTGGTTTTCGAGCCGGCCTGGCAACAGAAATGGCCGCGAAGATCCTGCAGCAGGACGCGCGAGACAAGCCTATCAAGGAATACCTTTTGAATACCGCCCCACCTTCAGTTCGCGAATGGATTCACGAAAATGGGGTGATTGATGATCTTTTCCATTATGGTTTCTCCAGCCGTCAGATGCGATTTGGTGAACCTTTGAACGACTCGGCGCATGTCTTGGGGGTCTGCGCCCAACTGGCAAAGGCCTGGAAAGGCCTGGTCCGGGTCACGGTGAGCAGCAACCCTGAACCACACCGTGTGGAAATCTTCTTCAGCGCCACACGACTTTAGGCAGGTGGCGTAGCAAACGGACAGGCCCGCGACAGCAGTCGCGGGCCTTTTTATTTCTTCTAAGTAAGCCCCGACGCCTTGGTCGGGACCCCGGCCTCGTCCGACGAGCGTCGGGGCTAATGAAGCTATCCGGCTAATCAAGCTAACTAAGACAACTTTTGATTTCGATTCTTCCCCACTTTTCTTCGAGAAACAATGAAAACGTTTGAATACTTCTTTGGAGTTCGGGTCTTTTGGCCCTTGCCTGACGGCTTGCCCCATCTAGTCTTGGCGCGTCTTAGACCTCGGCCTTGCCTACCTTCACCACCACCGTATGGGTGGTCTACCGGGTTTTGAGCCGAACCTCGAACAGTCGGTCGAATGCCCAACCAGCGAGATCGTCCCGCCTTACCAATATTCACCAACCAATTTTCATCATTGGAAACAGAACCGATTGACGCCCAGGCCTGATCAGAGACCTTTCGGACTTCAGTCGACGGCATCTTAAGGTGAGCTGAACCGGCGTCATGAGCAATCACTTCAGCAAAAATTCCGGCACTGCGAGCAATTTTACCTCCGCCCCTAGCCTTGAGCTCAACATTGTAAACAAAGGTACCAACTGGGATGTTCTTCAAAGGCAAACGGTTGCCAAGCTTGATTTCAGCTTTTTCAGAAACGATGAAGGTACTGCCGACTTTCAAATCTTTTGGAGCCAAGATGTAGCGCTTCTCACCGTCAGCATAGACAACGAGGGCGATGAAACCGGTTCGGTTTGGGTCGTATTCAACGGTCAAAACCTTGGCCGGAATATCGTATTTTTCGTATAGAAAATCCACATCTCGAAGCAGACGCTTGTGTCCACCACCCTTATGACGAGTGGTAATTCGGCCACGGTTGTTTCGGCCAACCGATCGGAAACTTCCCGAGGTCAAACCTTTATGCGGCTCCGAACTGGTAATGAACTTTCGATATTCAATCGAAGTCATGTGTCGGCGCGATTTGCTTGTAGGTTTGTAAGTTTTCATGGTTAGTTTTAAGTTTAAAAGTTTGGAAGTTTGGAAGTCTTAACTCTTAACTTCTGAACTTCAGAACTAAAGCGAAGCGTTACTATATGATTTCGATCTTATCCCCTTTCTTGAGGAAAACATAGGCCTTTTTCACACCAGCGATTTCCCCCTTAACACCCCTGGCAATCTTTTGCTTGGCGGGATTTCGGACAATCCGAACTTTCACCGGGTTTACCTTGTACATCTCGGTAATCGCTCGCTCAACGGCCGGCTTGGTAGCAGTGGTGGTAATCTCAAAAGCGTAGACATTATTAGCACCCAAGAACGAAGCTTTTTCCGTAATGCGGGGTCGAATAATGACATCAGTCGCGACCGGCGCTTTAACCGCACTTGCCGACTTGGCCTTAACGGCAACTTCCGGCTTAGCTTTTACCGCTAAAGCCTTGGTCTTAGCGACTTTCTTTGGCTTCTCGGCTCCCTCTTCTTTTTTAAAATTTAAAATTCCCATGTTAGTTATTTGGTTGCGGTTTTAGCTTTCTTGGCTGCAACTTTCTTGGTTGGCTTAGTTTTGACAGTTTTTGCTTTACCTTTAGTCTCTTTTATTTCTGCAGACTTGGTCTCCGCCTTTTTAGCAGCCTTGCCTTCAAGTTTGCTTAGAAGAAAAGCCAAACTGTTTTCGGCGCCGACGATTATCAAATGCTTGTAGGAAAGGACATCCACCGGATTGATGTTTCGAACATTATCAAACTTGATATTGCTCAAGTTGCTGAAACTCTTGGAAAGATTCTTGTTGGTTTCATCGCTTACAATGTAAGCCGAGTTATTATTCTTTCTCAAGACATTCTCAAAACCCTTGATTTTGGAGAAATTGGACAAAGTTTCAACAGCCACCCTGGTTTTTGGCTCGCTGATTGAAAGACTTTCGGTAAACAAGACTTCACCTTCCTTGTTTTTGCGGGACAAGATGGTGAAAAGAGCCTTAACCTTGGCCTTCTTGTTGATTTTACGAGAAAAATTCTTGTCGTTTCGAGGACCGTGAGCCACGCCACCACCTACCCAAATCGGAGAACGAGTTGAGCCGTGTCGGGCTCGGCCGGTACCCTTCTGTTGCCATGGCTTCTTGCCACCACCACGAACTTCACCTCGGGTTCTAGTGTGAGCAACCGGAGTTCTTTGGCTGGTCTCAATCGAAGTCACGACTTGATGAACCAAGTCGCCATTCCAAGGCAAGCCGAAGACGCTCTCCGGAAGTTTCAACTTTCCTGATTCTTTGCCGCTTTGATTGTAAATTGTTGTCTCCATGATAATAAATCAAAATTAAAATCTCAAAATTTAAAATGACAATGTAAAAGTCAAAATTGGATTCGGAAAAGTTTTAAATTTTAAATTATAATTTTTCATTTTGAGATTTACATTTTCCATTTAGTTGGAATTATCCGATAATTTCAACTAAAGTTCCTCGTCGTCCTGGGATGGCACCGGAAATCGCGATGACATTTTCGGCCGCATTAACCTCGACAATCTTCAAATTCTTAATGGTGATTCGATCGCTACCCATTCGACCGGCCATTCTCATACCTTTTGGAACCTTATTTCGGAGACCACCGCCGATTGAACCCGGCTCGCGCTCGGAGTGCTTCTGGCCGTGAGATCGAGGACCACCTTTAAAACCGTGTCGCTTCACAACACCCTGAAAGCCCTTACCCTTTGAAACTGCCGAAACGGTGACCAAATCCCCGGCCGCAAAAGTTTCCGGCTTAATCTCGTCACCAACTTTCAAATCTTTAACGTCTCTAAATTCTTTAAGCAAAGCGAACTTTCCGGAAGTTTTTAGGTGGCCGAGTTCAGCCTTGGTCAAATTCTTCTCATGCTTGGAACCAAAACCAACCTGAACAGCATCATAACCGTCTTTTTCAGAAGTTTTGACTTGAGTGACGATAACCGGACCGGTCGAAATAAGGGTGACAGGGGTCACTTTGCCGGCATCAGACCAAACCTGGGTCATATTTAGTTTTGTACCTAAGATAAATTTCATTCCGATTAGAGATTGGAAATGGAGGCCATTTCCTAGCCTTTAGCAACTAAAGCCATTCAATAGAGTTTGTCGCGTATAGAGATTAAACTGTAATTCTTAACTGTCTTATCTCTAACGGAACTTAAATCCTTTCCTTTATTGAACACGGCACATGGCCGGCGGTTCGCGAACTTCCTTAAACATCCTTGCAGAAGAGAATTCCGCAATGGGACAAGGTTAGCAAATCCTCCCAAAAAAGTAAAGGGCCCACACGAATCGGATTCGCGTGGGCCGGAAAAACGGCTTCAAGTATGCGAAGGGCAGGATTCTGAGCCAATAGCTAACGGCAAGCCGAAGAAATGGCCTCCTGAGCATAGCGATCAAGATCAACTTCCTTTTTGAGCTTTTCTCCTGGGATTTCCGGGCTCCATCGAAACATTCTGAACCCCTGTCTCGCCAAAACCAGACACAAGGAATCGAGAACAATAAGCGCTCGTGAGTTTCGCCACATCTTCCACTCTTCACTCAATTCAGGAACATCGAAGGCCTGGCTGCGTGTCGGATTGACCAGGATCAATTTTTCAACAACTCGAAACTCCTTTCTTGGTAAAAATCGGATAGCCGACCGGACATCAGCCTTGCTAAGACACACAAATTCCCGCCACCTGGCGCGACCACGACCAATGTTTACATGAGCCGGCGGACACCAGTTGTGATCAAGACAAATCGAAAATCCAGCCATCAACCGCCAACCGTCTAAATCAGACAGACGGATCAATTTATTTGCTTTCACATTTTCCTTTCTCTTTAAGTGAATCCTCTCTCGTCATACTATTCATCCATCTTATACTTGTCAAATATAAACCCTGTGGTAGTCTAAAAAAGGACATCCAGTTCTAAAACATCAAATGAAAGGCGAAATGTGAGTAAAGAAAATGAGGTTGAAAGGAAAGACCGATTCATCGACCTGTCACTCCCCCAATGCGGCCCGGTTCTTTATGGCTACGGCAGTGGCGCCTACCATATCAAATATCGCGGAGAAATCCTCGTTGATTTTCTCGGTCGCCTCCGAAAAAAGATGGAGAAACTCGCGTCAGAACTCAACCAAGCCTGGAAAGCGCTCGACAAAGCCAACCCGGAAAGCCCGAGGAACCGCGACATCATTCAGAAGATGCTCCAAGCCGGTTTTTGGGCCTACGCCCAGACTTTGGAAATCCAAATCTATAACAAGGAGTGCGTCTACGGAATAACCAGCCCCCTTCACGACATCATCGTCAACCCGCTTGAGAATATCTATATGAGGTGTTTCGCGGCCGCCCACATGTGGGGTGACCTGGACGAAAAGATGCTCGGACTCAACGGGCTTTTGACCGACTTCGAGGTCAACGGCGGAATCGATCACAAAACCGGAGACAAGGGCAATGGTTTCGGCAAATCCTTGCTCGATTACTACATCGCTTACTTCGCTCAAAACCAGCGCGGAACCGAAGCTTACTTGGCCTTCGGCGAACTGATCGATGCCCTGTTTCAAATGACAAAAAAACGGTACCCGAAAATTCTGACGGAACTCGCTAAAGCAATCCGCTCGAGAATGACCGAGACTTACTACGGCTTCGGTAACAAGGAGGTCACTTCCCCGGCTAAAGTGGCGCTCCTTTCGAAGCTTGAAGCAATCACCCAACCGTACGAGGAAAAGGAAAAGGCCGCCTAGGCCAACCAAATCCCACCGGTCGTCACCAGACGACCGGTTTTTTATTGTTAACAAAATTCGAGGAGTAAAATATTGACAATGTAATTACATTGTATATACTGAACTCATGACCACATTACAAATTCGCATCGACGAAAACACCAAAAAGAGGGCTAAAAAAACTCTCAAGGACCTCGGGCTGGATATTTCCTCCGGAGTGAAACTATTTTTGGAGCAAGTGATAACCACCCAATCTATACCCTTTTCCGCCGTTACTCCGGCAGGCTATAAGCTTCGCAATTGGAAGCAACTAAAAATAGAAATAGCGGAAGCAAAAAAAGGTAAGGGGTACACGACGGCAGAAAAGATGCATGCTGATATTTTTAAAAAATAGTGGCATTCAATGTACTCTCTTAAACCCACGGCAAAATACAGAAAATCCATTAGGAAACTGGCAATGTCTGGCCGATTTAGGATCGGAGACTTAGACAAAATTCTCAACCTGCTTGCTTCTGGTAAAACACTTGAACCGAAGTATCGAAGCCACCCGCTTAACGGAGAATATGCCGGTTGTTTTGAGTGTCATGTGAAAAGTGACCTACTGCTTATTTACGAAATCGACAAATCAGAACGAGAATTAACTATTATTGATATCGGTAGCCATTCGGATTTATTTGAGTAGCAAAAAACCGCCGAAAGGCGGTTTTTTGATCTTACCGCCCCGACGAAATTAAGAAATTTGTCGGGGTTAAGAAAATTGGCCCCTTACTTTTCAGTAAGAGGCTCAATTTTCTACAACATTTTCACATCAATATTCACGCCAGATGGGAGCGAAAGATTGGTCAAAGCTTCGATAACTTTCGGAGCCGGATTAATGATATCAATCAATCGCTTGTGAACTCGCATCTCAAATTGTTCTCGCGCATTTTTGTAGACGAAAGCTGAACGGTTGACCGTGTACTTCTTAATCTCAGTCGGCAATGGTACCGGGCCAAGCATTTCGGCATCGAAACGCAAAGCGGTGTCCATGATTTGTTTAATCGAGGCATCTAGAACCTTGTGTTCGTAGGCCCTGACCCGAATTCGAAGCTTTCCAATGCCCTCTTCTTTGTCCTTCTTGGCAACTGCCTTTTTGACAGCTTTAGGCTTGGCGACTTTTTCGGTTGTTTTAGTAGTTTTAGGCATGATTTTAACTAATAACTTTCGCTATTAGTCCGCTTATTAAGCAATGATCTTGGTGACCACGCCGGCGCCGACAGTCTTACCACCCTCGCGGATAGCAAAGCGCTGTTTGGCTTCAAGAGCGACCGGAGCAACCAACTTGACAGTGAAGGTGACAGTGTCGCCTGGCATAACCATTTCAACACCTTCTTTCAAGGTCACCTCACCGGTGACATCAGTGGTTCGCACATAGAATTGCGGTTTGTAGCCTTTGAAGAAAGGAGTGTGTCGGCCACCTTCCTCCTTTTTCAAGATGTAAACTTCAGCCTCGAAGTCAGTGTGAGGAGTGACAGAACCCGGCTTGGCCAAGACCTGACCACGGTGCACATCTTCCTTCTTAGTACCTCGCAAGAGTACTCCGGCGTTGTCGCCAGCCATACCTTCAGCAAGAGATTTGTTGAACATTTCAATACCAGTGACGGCAGTCTTGGCGGTCGGCTTGATACCGACGATCTCAACTTCCTCACCGACTTTGACCTGGCCTCTTTCGATACGACCGGTGACAACAGTACCTCGGCCTTCGATTGAGAAGATGTCTTCGATTGGCATCAAGAATGGTTTATCGATTTCTCGAACTGGCAACGGGATGTAGGTATCGAGAGTCTTAACCAATTCCAAGATGGCCTTTGACCACTCATCGTCAGTGCCAGTAGCTTCCAAAGCTTTAAGACCGGAACCGCGAATAATTGGTGAGTCATCATAGCCGTGCTTCTTCAAAAGATCGCGAACTTCCTCTTCAACCAAGTCGATCAACTCCTTATCAGGAACCATATCGCACTTGTTTAGGAAAACGATGATTTTTGGCACACCGACTTGCTTGGCCAAAAGAATGTGCTCTCGGGTTTGAGGCATCACGCCGTCAGTTGCGGCTACGACCAAGATAGCGCCGTCCATTTGAGCGGCACCGGTGATCATGTTTTTAATGTAGTCAGCGTGGCCCGGGGCGTCGATGTGGGCGTAGTGACGAGTTTCTGACTCGTATTCAGAGTGGTGAATCGAAATGGTAATACCGCGAGCCTTTTCTTCAGGGCTCTTGTCCAAGTCACCGACTGAAAGAGTCTTCTTGGCTAGACCTTTTGCGTGAAGTACGCGACTGATAGCCGCAGTCAAAGTACTTTTGCCGTGGTCAACGTGGCCGATAGTACCAACGTTAACGTGTGGCTTTGAGCGATCAAATGCTTCTGCCATAATATTTTTAGTTTTGCCTCCCAAAATTAAGCGCGCGAGAACGTCTACTTAATTTTAAGAATAAAAACCTTAGATTAATAATTAATAAATTTCCCTGTTTGATTAACCTCAAACAAAACAACCGGCGAACCGGTAAGGATGCGTAAAACGCGTCTGGGTATAATAACAAAGAGCTTAAGAAGATGCAATGGTCGAGCTTAAATAGACCCCTTGGAGGTTAAGAGACGCAGAGTCTCCGGACCGATTCCGCCAAATTCAGCCTTTAAACCGTTGGCTAATTGAAAGGCTACTAGGGCCTTTTCTGTGCAACTCAAGAAATTTCCAGAAATGGGGCAGTCATGCTTGTCCTTCCCTGCTGGTGGGTAAAAGAGTTTGGTCGCCAGAGCCGCTTGGAGCGAAAGAACAGCCGGACTCCACTTTGTCCCACTCTCGACACTCGTAAGCTCTGGAACCAGAAGCACGGAAGGTGGCAGACTGGCAAATCTGTCAGTTTTGAAGAAATCATTGAGCCCTAGATAAGTCTGGTAGGCCAAATCCTTGATTGCCAGACTGCGAACCTTAGCATCTAGAAATCTCGGCTCATAGATATAGCCATACTCGATTAAAATTCCGGCCGGATCAAGCGTGTTGAAAGCACCGACAGCAATCAATTCCTGATCCGAGACAATCCCCCGATCTTCCTTTGGTAAATTGCTCCTCGCATAATAATTATTCAAGTGGTTAAAAATTTTTTGAGCCACGGCCTGACTGGCTTTTGAATTTGAATATTGACCTTCCGGTACATAGACCGCAAAGCCTTCATATTCACCCGGTGCCGACTTTGGCCGGCCGGCATAATCATTGAAATGGATGCTCAAAACCAAATCGGCATAAGATTGATTGGCCCAAAGATTGACACCATAAAGCCTCGTGGCCGTTTCCGAGTCAACCGAATTATGATAAACCCCACCTAAATTGCTACTAATTAGACCTTCGTCAACCAGTTGGCCCATTTCAGATTTTTTCCGGTTCAAAAAACCCGAGATGACATCCTTTTGACTGACTAGAAACTGGGAAAAAGCCGGATTGTAGCCATTTTTGTCTCTGATTAGAATAATTTCAAATTCTTTATCGTCTGCAAACATGGCCGACAAATCTTGAGCCAATTCCAAATTCATATCGGCCTCGCGAACACCCTTAAATTCGGTCCCACCAGAATTGTTGTCATGGCCGGGAACAATTATGATTCGAATCGGCCGGGCGCCCGCCTTAGATTTGTCATACCTAGCAAACAAAGCCTCTTCGGTAATACTGTCCGAGAAAAAAACCGAAGCCAAAAAGTTTTTCGGATTAAGAGTCGACACTAACTTACCAAAACTGCCGGGCGACAAAGACCAAAACAGAAAAAATAAAGCGGCGGCCATGACCAAAAATGCGACAGACCGTTTTAATTTCATTTTTAAATGATACCACGCTACCAGAAAGCCAAAAACCGCCTCTCGGCGGCTTTTGGCTTTCTGGATTGTGCGCTTGAATCTTGAATCTAAATTCTTGAATCATTCGACCTACTTTCTTGACTCCACAATCGTCTTCTCAACGTTTGGAGGTACGACTTCATAATGATCGAATTCCATCATGGCGTTGCCCCTACCTTCGGTCATCGAGCGAAGTTGAGTCGTATAGCCGAACATTTCAGAAAGTGGCACTTTGGCCTTAATAGCCTTGTTCATTCCCCTCTCCTCGAAGCCTTCAATCTGACCTCGTTTGGAATTCAAACTGCCAGTGACATCGCCCATAAATTTCTCCGGAACAATGACTTCAACTTTCATGACTGGCTCAAGAATGACTGGACGAGCTCGTTTGGCGGCTTCTTGGAAAGCCTGTGAGGCGGCAATCTTGTAAGCAATTTCCGATGAGTCGACATCGTGGTAAGAACCGAAAGTCAGTTCGCAAGAAATATTGACCATCTTGAAACCGGCCACAATTCCGCGATCCATCGCCTCATGGACACCCTTTTCAACCGCCGGAATAAATTCTTGAGGAATCACACCACCTTTAATCGAGTCGATAAATTCAAAGTCATCATAGCGTTTAACATTTTTCGGAATCTTCTTACCTTCTGGTACCGGTTCCATCGGCTTGAGAGTAATTTTGACATGACCATATTGACCCTTACCACCGGACTGCTTGATGTATTTATGTTCGGCTTCGGCAGTACCCATAATGGTTTCTCGATAAGCTACTTGAGGTTTGCCGACATTGGCATCGACAGTAAATTCTCGTTTCATTCGATCAACCATGATTTCCAAGTGCAATTCGCCCATTCCCGAGATAATCGTCTCGCCAGTTTCGGTGTTGGAGCTGATTTTAAAGGTTGGATCTTCATCAGAAAGTTTCTTCAAGGCCATACCCATCTTTTCTTGGTCGGCTTTGGTCTTTGGTTCAATACGAAGTGAAACCACCGGATCAACGAATTTAATCGGATCAAGAATAATCGGACTATTTTCATCGCAGAAAGTGTGAGAAGTCTTAGCGTTTTTTAGACCGACAGCGGCGGCAATTTCACCGGCAAAAACTTTTTTAACTTCCTCTCTTTTATCAGCTTGCAAGCGAACGATTCGGCCCAAGCGCTCTTTCTCACCTGTGGTGGAATTGTAAAGATAGGTACCCGCTTCAATGGTGCCGGAATAGACTCGGAAGAAAGTTAGTTGACCGACGAAAGGATCGTTTTGCAGCTTGAAGGCCAGAGCAGAAAAAGGCTCAGTGTCAGAGGCATGGCGATAAATCTCCTCGCCAGTATTTGGATCAAGGCCGTGAATCGGCGGCATATCGAGAGGTGAAGGTAGGTAGTCGACAACAGCATCAAGTACCAACTGCACACCTTTGTTCTTCAAGGCCGAACCGGTAAGCACCGGCACAAATTTGTTTTCAATCGTGGCCTTGCGGATGACTTTTTTCAAATCTTCGACTGCCGGAATTTTACCCTCAAGATAGGCGGACATCATGGCATCATCGTGTTCAACCGCCTTTTCAAGCAAAATGTGATGGTATTTTTCCGCTTCCGCTTTGTACTCCTCTGGAATTTCCGCGATACGAATATCTTTGCCCATTTCGCCTTCGAAATAGTAGGCCTTCATAGTCAAAAGATCGATGATACCGGCAAAATGTTCTTCCAAACCGATTGGAATCTGCATCCGAACAGCACTTTTGGTCAGACGGTCGAGAATCGAAGCGTAGGAGCGCTCGAAAGAAGCGCCCATTCGGTCTAGTTTGTTGATGAAGCAGATTCGAGGCACCTTGCCGTCGTCCGCATAACGCCAGTTGGTCTCTGACTGAGGCTCAACACCGGCCACGCCGTCAAAAACCACCACGGCACCGTCGAGGACTCGGAGTGAACGCTTAACTTCGACAGTAAAGTCGATGTGTCCAGGGGTGTCGATAATATTGAAACGCTGTTTTTGAGAAATATCCTTCCCCATGTAGCTCGGGTTCCAAAAACAGGTAATGGCGGCGGCGGTAATCGTGATACCTCGCTCTCTCTCCTGCTCCATCCAGTCAGTGACAGTGTTGCCTTCGTGCACTTCGCCGATTTTATGGCTTTCGCCGGTGTAGTACAAAACGCGCTCGGAGGTAGTGGTTTTGCCGGCATCAATGTGGGCAATGATACCGAAATTGCGAACCTTCTCTAATGGATAATCACGATTCATAAATGATAATAATTAAAAAAGCACAAAGGTGCCGTGTTAGACCTATAGATTACAAGAAAGGCCGGAAAAATGCAAAGTAGCAGATGGTATGGAGTATAAAGTATATGGTAGATGGTATGAAAAAAGCAGATATGTAAAGGCCCGCGGAATCCGATTCCGCGGGCCAAACTGTCACAAATGAACAGCCCGATCCTTGAAGGCTGACTCAAAAATGAGCCGACCTAGACTGCCACCAAACTCGAGCCCCTCTCCGGCGGTTATCGCCCCAGAAGCAACCAGCTTGTGGAGCTCCTTGGACAGAATCACTGTCACCTCTTCTGCCAAAGTGACAGCACTCTCGGCTTGACACATTTTGCGAACCTTGGCGACCAATCCTTTGACCGGATCAACCGCCTCGGCGCCAAGAACCATCTGCCTCAGAAGTTGGTCCGCGATTTCCTGAAACCTTTTTCGTTCCATAGCATTCCTTTTGTTTTTGCTTGTCGATGCAGGCAACCCTAGGAGATGCCCTCGTAGGCCAGTCCGCAGACCATTCTGACATCATCACCGCTACCGAGCAGTGTTTTAATGGCGAAACCGACAAGACCTACGGCTGTGCCAAAACACATCGCCGCTACAAGGGCGACCAGTGGCACCGCAAAGGACACGGTCCAATCGGCAGATGTCTGACAATTAACGGCAACATACCCGGCGAGCCATCGACTAACGATGAAGAGCGTGCCCGCCGACAGTAGACAGACTGTGGTTGCCAAGGGTCGCCGCCACCACAGATTGTCCTTTCCGCTCACTACATCGGCCCAGCCGCGAATTATCGCGACCATCACCATAATGCACATGACGGTGACAGCAACCGGTTTGATCATTTCGATGTTCATGCTTTTGCCTTTCTCTTTGTTTTGTTTGTTTTCTGACTTTCTATGTGTATTATATCAAATTTGAGCCGACTTGTCAATCACTATTCCCGCCTTATTTATAGCCCTAAAATGAGGCCACAAGAGTAAAACCGCCCAGGGGCGGTTTTACTCTGTTTTTATTTAGTTTTGAGGAAAGTTCGAGCCGCGTCAGGAATTTTTGCTCAAGCTTCTTATCGATGACGAGTGCCGACTAATTTCAAAAAGACTAGCGAGTGCGACGGCACGAGCTCGAGGAAAATTTCAGCAGAAATTTATCCGTGCTTTTTGAAATTAGTCAAAGCGAGTTTACCAGGCGAAGTGAGCGAAGGCCTTGTTCGCCTCTGCCATCTTGTGAGTGTTTTCTCTCTTCTTAACCGCCTCACCTTCGTTTTTAGATGCCAAAATGATTTCTTCAGCTAATTTTTCAGCCATTGGTTTGCCCTTTTTGGAGCGAGCCGCATCAACAATCCATTTCATACCCATGGCCTGTCGTCTCTCCGGACGAACTTCTCGAGGCACTTGGTAGTTGGCACCACCGACTCGTCGTGAGCGAACCTCCATCAAAGGTGAAGTATTCTTTAAGGCAACTTCAAAAAGCTCGAGTGGGTTTTCGGTCTTGGCCTTCTCCTTCAAGCTGGCGAGTGCGCCATAAACCACCTTGCGGGCGGTCACTTTCTTGCCGTCAAACATCAAATAATTCACCAACTTGGAAACTTTTGGCGAGCTATAAACTAAATCTGGAGCAATAGGCTTTTTGGTTTTAAGTTTTCTACGCATGTTTTAGATTGATTTAAGAATTATGATTCACGATTCAAGAATTTAAGACTTTTCATTCCTGAATCTTGAATCCTGAATCTGACTTTAGGCTTTCTTCGGTCTCTTGGTACCGTACTGACTGCGACCCTTGCGACGAGTCTCGACGCCGGTGGTATCGAGGACGCCACGGACAACCTGATAGCGCAGACCGACATCCTTAACGCGACCACCACGAAGCATTACCACAGAGTGCTCTTGAAGGGCGTGGCCCATACCTGGAATATAAGCGGTGACCTCCAAACCGTTGGTCAAGCGAACGCGAGCAATTTTTCGAATAGCGGAGTTAGGCTTTTTCGGAGTCTTGGTGGTCACTTTAGTACAGACACCTCGTTTGAAAGGCGAAGGGAAAAAGACCGGTCGGTTTTTAACAGTATTGAAAGAACGCAAAAGTGCCACCGACTTTGGTTTGCGGTAGGTCTTGGTCCGTCGTCTTTTAACTAGTTGATTGATGGTTGGCACGATATTTAATGGAAAATGGAAATCTCAAAATGAAAAATTATAAGATCTCAAATTAAACTAAAATTAGCCCAAGGGCTGTGTAGGCACTAATCTACTATGGTTCAATAATAATTGCAACCCCGTTAGAGACAGCTCGTCGCCCCGACGACCTGTCTCTAACGGGGGCAACCCCTTGTGTCAAAATCTCGAGGGTACGCCGTCTACGGGGTCGTAGTGGCCGTGGTTAAGCTTTCCGAAGTCAAGTTGAAGCTGGGATTTAACGGCTCGACAACATTAACAACTCGCTCGGCAGTTCCCACATTGCCGGCTTGGTCCGTGGCGGTGTAGACAACGGTGTAGGCACCGACAATCGAAGTATCGACTTCGTCCCCAGAAGTAGTGACTCCCAAATTGTTATTCACATTGTCAGTGACAGTAGCACCTAGATCGGCGTAGCTATTCCCTTTCTCGACAGTGGCCGGATTATTGCCGGCAACCGTAATAACCGGAGGTTCTGAATCAGTAGGAGAAGCTTCGTTAGCTTGATCAGCTTCATTAGAAGAAGTGGAGGAGGCGACGGAGTTTCCGACAGAGGCGGATTGATTGAGACCGTTTTTATTCAAAAGCTCTTGGAGTTCGGTTTTGGTAATACAGACATCCTCAACGCAGAGTTTTTTCACTGTTAGTGTGTCGGCAATAATATTTTTGAAAGTCGCCAGACCGGAAGTGATATCAGTGCCCAAATCCCGCAAGGAACCGACAACCGAGTCGAAGGAAATGCCACTTGCATAGCCGCGATTTTCTAGAGCCTTCACCTTTTCCGAAAGCGCTTGAATACCGATTAGCGCCACGCCGGCCGGGTCAATACTGGAGATTGATTTACCACCCGAAGGTCCCCCAACTTGAAAAGTCTGGTAGAAATCTTCCGCAATCGGACCGATATGCGTCACATCAGACGGTTCAGTTTTGTAATTCCAGCGAGTAATATCCAGGGAATTAATTTTTCCCAAAACATCTTGTGGGTCGAGCTCGGTAAAATTCTCCTTGAGCCCACGAGAAGAAGCGTTGGTCCAGGATCCACCAGTAGTCACATAGGCCCCGGAATCCATTGTTAATGGCCCGAGAGTTGGAGTAGTTGTACCGATACCGACATTACCGCTTGAGTTGATTATAAAGTAGGTTCTAGTCGAAGAACCGACTACAAAACTAGGAGTACCGGCCGGAGCGTGAACAGAAAGCTGACCCAAAGGAGTCGAAGTGCCGATACCAACCAGACCCTGAACAACTGAACCGGTATACGCCAAAATTACATTTCCCCCCGTGAGCCCGGAGCCCCCGTAAATTGAAACATTGGCGCCTGCCACACTACCGGTATTACTGTTTCCTCCCCTGATAGTCACCGCTCCACCGGCATCTGATGTATTATCGCCACCGCGCAAAACCGCCGTCCCGGCGCCTGCGCCAGTATTATCTCCGCCCTGAAGAGTTGCCGTGCCTCCACCGCTTGCACCGGCGCCACCGGCTTTGATTAGTACATCACCCGGGCTACCCGAAAGGCCGTCGCCCGCAGTGATAGTGATTGTTCCACCATTTCCATTTTGAGCTGAACCGGCAGTTATATTGATCGGACCACCATTGCTACTAGCATCAGTTCCGCCTCCACCAGATTTAAGAGTAAGTGTGCCTCCAGCCCCGGACGAACCATCGCCGGCACGAAAAGTGGCCGACCCACCAATATTACTATCTCCGCCGTGGGTCGTTAGCGCACCACCGGTGTATCCGCTACCACCTCGAATCGTCACTGAACCACCCGTGCTACCAGTATTGCCACCACCGATACCGGCCATAATCAAAAGTGACCCGCCAAAACCATTACCCGAGGTCGAGACGGCACCACCGGCCAAAATATCTAGGTCTGTACCGTTAACATCCGTATCCGCCGAGGTCGTTCCAACTTGAAATTTTCTCAACCCCGAACTCAAGCCCGACAGGAAGATATTTCCGGCTACTTCCAATTTACCTTCCGGCGTAGTCGTCCCTATTCCCACATTGCTCGCGGTCGAAACGAATAAAGTTGAGGTCGCCGTCACCGCATTCGAAGCCGCGGCATAAAATGGAACTTGACCAATAGAGGTAGCGGCATTCACTGTTCCTGAGCCGCCACCTGCGCCAACACAGGACCCGTTGACTGCAAAACAACCACTCAACAAATTGATACCGCCAGTCGAACGAAAAGTTGAAGTGGCCGTACCGAAGTTGGCGACCCCTTGAACACTGAGAAGTGTGCCGGGGGTCGTGGTCGCCCCGATTCCGACATTGCCGGTATAATCAATATGAAACACGGTGCTAGTGGCTGAATTGGTTGAAGAACTGACAGTAAACAATGGCGAGGTACCCAAGGATGAGACCCCGGCGACTGAAAGTTTGGCCCATGGGGTACTGGTGCCGATACCATATTTGTTGGTGGTCGTGTCAACGGCAATTTGCAAAACCGTACAATTAGCCGAGCCTGGCGTACACCCCGGATCCAGAGTCTCCCCTGGAGCAAAGGGCGCCGCGAACGCCGTACTGACACCAACGACTAGAAAAAGCATCGCTACTAACAGAGACGCGAGCAGCGACGGACCGAGTAAATCGAAATAACCACGGGCAACTAAATTTAAGTTCTTCCGCATTGCCATAATTATACAGCAAAATCCCAAGCCGGATTTAGCCAAACTGTTGATAGCTCTACCGTGAATTGGTGATTTGCTATTTAACATTTAGAGCGGTATATTATTGGTATGGAAAACACTCCCGCGGCCAAAGCTAAAGTTTTAATTATCGAGGATGATAAATTTTTTATCGACCTCTTGGCCAAGCGCTTGAGCCAAGCCGGCTTCGCAGTCCTCTTTGCCAACGACGGCAAGTCTGGAATTGCTATTATTAAAACCGAGAAGCCAGCCGTAGTACTTCTGGATGTCCTCTTGCCGGAGACTGACGGCTTTGAAGTTTTGAGTCAGATCAAGGCCGACGAGAGCACCAAAGCCATCCCGGTTATCCTGCTTTCAAATCTCGGCTCAAAAGAAAATCTCGAAAAGTCTCAGAAATTCGGCGCTTACAACTTCATGATTAAGGCCACAGTCTCACTCGACCAAATCATCAAAGAGGCAACCAAGGCTATCTCAAGCATTAAGTAGAAATCAGAAAACTAAAAAACCTCCCTTCGGAGGTTTTTTAGTTTTCTGATCTAACCGATTAGGATTTCTCGATCAATAATCCCCTTCTTGGCGGCAATCGGCTCCGAAGTGTAAACCGGCAAATATGAGCCATCGTCATTTTTCTTCTCAAACTTTAGAATGTAAGTGCCAGTCTTATCGGGAGCTAACAAGAAATACCGCCCAAACTGATCGGTCACCTTCTGCATCACTTCAATATCGGTGCCAGAGTCAAAAACATGAACCAAGGCAAACGAGAGTGGCAGGCCAGTGTTCTTATCTTTCACCACTCCATAAGGTTTGTTGCCAAGACCGAAGACACGAAGCAAAAGTAAGACGATATAAAGAGCAAAAATTCCGATATTGTAAGGCTGTGGCGCGGCAAAGAGCGCAATCACAGCAACGACAAAACCAAAGACGAAAAGCCAGTCGGTAATCTTGCGAATCAAACGATCATGTCTCGAGTAAAAATTCATCAGACCCTTATCTTTCTTGGCAAATTCATTCCAGTCGAATTTTAGTGGGTCAAGCGGAATGTTCCGAGTAATCACCGCCCCCAGATTATCGACGGTAAGTTGTTCGCCGAAATAAAGGTCACCGTAAAGTTCATCCTTACCTCTTCCGGCCAAACGATCCGACGGAAAGACATAGTTGGTTTTGTTGGCCACGATTCGATAAGTGCCAGGACTTAAAAGAAAACCATAGCGACCGTCGAGGTCGGTGATCGAGGTGTCGATTTCTTTACCATTCATATCATAGAGAACTACATAAGCCGGATCGAGCGGTTGTTTGGTGACACTGTCATAGACAGTACCCCAAGGCAAGCGCCGTTTTTTCAGATTGAAAGCGGCCAGGAGCAGACCCCAGAGTCGCAAAGGCAAAAGGAAAATCTCCGAAATGGACACCGGGTTTACGAACAGGGCCGAAGCCGTCACCAGACCGCCGCCGATTGCACCGGCGGTTGCCACGGTCTTGGTCACCACCGAACCGGTCGGGGTGTTGACGATGGCTTTGACATTTTGCGCCACCGCCGTCGCTGTCTCCACAACAAATCTGGCGCTATCTTGGACTTGAGAAATTAGATCTTGAAAAATCGCCCCTCCGCCTCCGCCGCCACCTGATGCACCACCCGCACCAACACCAGTACCCTCACCACCACCGGGAGAAGTAATGCCACAGTCCGTGCATGGTGGAGGTGGGGGCGGAGGAGGTAAAACAACTTCACACCCCACACACTCTTTTGGTGGTGGAGGAGGCAGAGACGGAGGTGGGGGTGGTAGTGAAGGTGGGGGTGGAAGTATTGTTCCGCCACCACCGCCACCTCCAGCAGGATCCGCTTCATCATTATCACCTGCGGAAGAGCAGCCTGGGTCATTCGGATAATCGATCTTGCTGTCGCTATCATTGTCTGCACTATCATTACAGGCTATCCGATTGGCGGGCGGACGCCAGTCAGTATTAACTTTGTAATTGGTCGCCAAACAAGAATTGTCGGTCGAACAATTAAAGATAATCCAACCAAGATTTTGACTCCAGGCATAGCCGGAAAAATCACCGGAGGAATTTATCGTGACTCCGCCGTTAGTCGGAGCAAAATTTATCCAACCGGTCACTTCGCCCCAGGCATAGCCGGAAAGTGTGCCACTGCTGTTTACCACCCCACTACCCGTCGGGGCCAAATTGATCCAACCGACAGTCTCACCCCAGGCATAGCCGGTTAAAGCCGAGTCAGTAATGTGCACATTCCCGTTAGTAGCGCCAAAATTGATGTAGCCGTATGAAGTATTCTCAAACCGAGCTTTGTCATTTGCTGAACTGCTCACTGTCCCATCGGTCGTCGATGCCGAAGCCAAAACCGGCAAAAAAATTCCCAGAACAATCGCGATGAGTTTTAATTTTTGAATTTTAGTCATAATCAAAGACCCGTGATTAAGCGAAAAATCAGACCGACAACCGGGATTATTAGCTGCCAGATGAAAAAGACGAAAACCATCACCAAAACCAAACTGTATTTTTCCAACCAGACTCTAACTTCGCTAAACCGATAAGGAATCAAGCTAAATAAAATCTTGGAACCGTCGAGGGGCGGAATTGGCACCAAATTGAAAATCGCCAACATCACATTGATTAGTGTAATCGCAGCAGAAATCTGGACAAGCGAACCTGGCAAACCCCAGACCGGTGCGAAACGAACCACTAAACCGAAAATCACTGCCAGCACCAGGTTTGAAATTGGACCGGCGATAGCAACCCAGGCCTCACTAAAGCGACCCTTCAGATTATAAGGGTTATACGGAACCGGTTTGGCCCAGCCGATGATGAAACCGCCGAGGTTGTAGGTCAAAAGAGGGAGAATAATCGAGCCAAACCAGTCCAAATGGTTAATCGGATTTAGAGTCAGGCGGCCGGCCAGACGCGCGGTCGGGTCGCCCAATCGGTCAGCCATCAGTCCATGAGAAACTTCATGAATGACTACGGAAAATATTAGAATGATGATAGAAAAAAGGACCTCAATCATTTAGGATTGCAAATTATTGTCTTTATGATACCATAGCGAGCACCTAATCTAAATATATGAAAATCTGCCCAGTTACAAAAAGAGGCTCGAGAATGGCCGGTGGCTACTCAAACCGCACTCGTGCCACCCAATTCAACCCGACCGGAAAAGTTCGGAAGCAAGTTAACCTGCAAAAAAAGACCATCTACATTCCGGAGCTTAAGAAATCAATCCGCCTTACCCTCTCCACCCGCGCTTTGAAAACTATCCAGAAAAACGGCGCTTTCCAGACTCTCCGCAAAGCCGGCTTAGTCTAAGTAAATAAAAAACTAGACAAATTAAAGCCCCTCACTTGTCCGCAAGTGAGGGGCGATTTGTTTTTAGCGACTTTTCGGTTCGGCTACTCGCTTGAGTTTTAGTCGCATAGCTTTTGGCATCATTAATTCCTTAAGTGAGGCCTTGATCAGGAAGACTCCCTCTTTTTTGACCAGGAGCTCGTCCATCTCTTCGGCCAAATCCGGCCGAGCTTCGCGCAAGGTCACAGTTTTGCCTCGGCGTCTGACCAAGAACTTGTCAGCTCCTGATTTAACATTCGACTTGAAGTCATCGAGCAATACCATAGTCCTATCGTCGGCTTTAAACTTGATCGCTTCAGTCAGGGCTGCTGCCTCATTTGGAAAATGCTCGAGCTTATACTGGCCGGTCCAGCCATATATCGGGATGCAGAAGTTTTTCCCCATATACTTATCGATTTGCCCTTCCAGCCAAGCATCACCATATGTCAACAGTTCCTCCCGAGTCACGAAACCGTCGAGAAACATCGCCTTGGTAATCGCTTTCGAAACCAAATACTCCAAGAAACGACTGACAGGATTATGATAAAGCTGGCGAAACATCATGACACGCAACTTAAGAAAGTTGGCCAAGCGTTCCGGACTGCTAAATACCACATCACCACCAACAATCCGCACCGAATCCCAGACCCCGCAAATATTGCGGTGCGCCGTGGCATGATCCAGAATTTGGAAAAACCCGGCCGAATAACTTTCCGAGTCCAATTCTTTTCTTTCCGTAAACCGGACAACTGACCGGCCTAAGTAAGCGTAAAGATCATGATTGGTGTAAGAGAGTTTATCCACGACATCAAGGACCTGGCCCGCCACCCCTTCTCCCTGAATTGTCTGATACAGTTCCGCCTCATCCAAATAATATCGGTCGCGCAAACTCGGCCAATCCGGCAACTCAAACAAATCCGGAAAATGCTTGTCTTCATCAAAGAGATCCGGATCAATCAGCTTGGTGGTGTCCCCACCTGCCGGCGTCAAGGCATCATGACTTAGAGCCGCCACCCTAATCAGATTTGAAATCGGTTTCAGAGTGGGATTGTTTCCAATAATCAGGGTCGCCATGGCACTCGCCGTCAAAACATGGAGCCAGCGAGTATGGTCAAACGGCATCGCTCCAACCTCCCGATTGTTTTCGCGCAAGACCGGGTCATGAAGCAATGCTAATTGCTTGATCCCCTGAAGCCGGAATAACCGTAAGGCGTGCGAGGTGTCAGCAATCAAGCCTTCATCCGAGATGATGTAGCCAAAACCGGCATGATCAAGTCTGGGCACAATCGCCAAAGGGTCTGTCCCCTCACCGATCAGCCAATCAAATTGGAGCGATCGCTTTATGGCCGGCTCAAGACTCCGAAGCCAAGCCGGCTCAACCTGAGACTCCAGGCGTTGCCTTTCGTAGGCCGACTGGAGAGGCGCGTAGACGCCCAGCCAGCTTTGATTAATTGGCCTAATTTGGGCAGTACGACAAAACCGACGATTTGAAGCCATTTTAGCCAAACGGCCCAAACAAGCTTTTGAGGGCTTTTGGGTTGGAAGATACCAGGTATCTTCCAAAAGAGTCGGGCTTACGGCCCGACTTAAAGAAGATGCGGTATATTTCATTGATAGCCTTTTTAAAGGTTCGTTTCTAAAATTACGCTACCATTAAATATTCACTTTGGCAAGCAAAACTTTAGTCTAGCGACCAGAGTCCCCCATCAGATGAAAATTTAATCATGCCCAGTTCATCAGTCCTTAAAATTTGGACTTGAAATTTCTTAAGCAAATCCAGGACTTCCTGATGTGGATGTCCATAGCTATTATTTTTACCGGCCGAAATAACAGCGTACTGCGGATTAACAAAGCCGACAAAACTCTGACTACTCGAGGTGCGTGAACCGTGGTGTCCGGCCTTCAAAACATCGCTTTGTAGATTTTTGCCATCTAAAATCGTCAGATAATTTTCGATGGCTTGAGGCGAATCACCAGTGAGCATTACGGAGTTACCACCGTACACTACGCGGCCGACAATCGAAGCGGTGTTGGTCTCCCAGCCAATCGTATCCCGATCAGGAAAAAGGATTTTGAAAACTGCACCACCGCCCAAATCTACAATCATCCCTCTTCTCGCTAAAATTTTAGAAATTTTTTTGTCACCAATTTTCTTCTCCAGATTTTGATAGACTGCTGTCTCGGCCGAAACCCCAGGCTCCAAAACCTGATCGACCCGATAACGATCTAAAACATAATTTAAGCCGGCAACATGATCCTGGTCAGGATGGGTTGCAAGCACCACCTCAATCTTGTGATCATAAAAAGGCAAAACTTTGCCCAACTCACTCAAAACCGATTTGTCCGGCCCGCCATCAATGAGCATTTGGTTGCCGGACGGAGCATCGATTAAAATTGCGTCACCTTGCCCGATATTTAAAAAATAAACACGTAATTGACCGCCACGATCCTCCTTTAAGACCGCAAACCAAATAAAAGCGTTGACTAAAACCAAAATGCCAAGAATCAGCCAGTTCAGATTTTTCCTAATAAATACCACGAAATTCAGTATACCATTTTGTGATATAATCGATTTACTAACAGCTAACTCTGTAAAATATGCTTAAATTTGAAGAACAAAAATTCAATATTCCTGCCCTTAAAGGCATCTCAACTAAAAATATCGAGGAGCATCTGAAGCTTTACGCCGGTTATGTAAAAAATGCCAACAATATTTTGGATATGCTCGCGAAATATCATACCGAAGATATGACGGGAAATTCCTACATCATCGGGGAATTGCATCGCCGCTTCAGTTTTGAATACAACGGCATTCGTAACCACGAAATGTATTTTTCTGCTTTGGAAGGCGGAGCAAAACCACTATCACCCGGAAGTGAATTTAGGAAAGCGATAGAGGCCATAGCGGGCTCGTTTGATAATTTCCTAGCCGGATTCAAAAATATGGCGGCGGCGACCCGCGGTATCGGTTGGGCCGTGCTTTGGTATGACAAGAAAAATAAACAATTTATCGGTTCATGGGTAGACGAACAGCATTTGGGACAACTAAGCGGCGCCACCCCGATTTTGATGCTTGATATGTGGGAACACTCCTATGTTGCCGACTATCAACCAAGCGGTAAAAAGCAGTATGTCGAGGACTTTTTCACTAACCTAAACTGGGAGGTCATCGAAAAAAACTTTTCCATGGCAACTAAATAATTTCTCCACAAAGACTCGACCTGACTTAAGTAAGGTCGAGTCTTTGCTTTAATAATTCCCAAATTATTTAACTTTTAGTCTCTGATATAAGAAAAAGTAACCGACATAAACCAGAATTACTAACCAAAAAGGAAATGCTGGGACGGAGAACGAGGCAAAGGGCAATTTAGCAAACCAATTTACCACTCCGAGTTCATAAGCCAAAAAAATGTAGGCCCCGAAAGCGAAAGGCGTGGCCAAAAGTAGTGAAACGAAACCAAAAATCCCGGCAAGAAAACCGAGAAGCATTGTCAAAGGAATTGCTGACAAAATTAAAAGATTGACAGGCAAAGCCACAACCGAAAAAGTGCCCATTTGATAAAGAATGTAGGGCAAAACGAAAATTTGGGTAGCGAGTGTCGCCACGGCCACCTCGCGCATTTTAAATTTCTCAGGCACAAATTGTAGCCATCTCTCAACAATCGGTGAGACAAAAATCAAACCAACCGTAGCCAAAAAAGAAAGTTGGAAAGAAGGATCGAAAACCAAAATCGCCGGATTATTGATAAGCATCACAAGACCGGCAAGCAAAAGAGCACGAGTAATGTCATAACGCCTAGCGCCGATCTTGGCCACAATCACCAAAAGCGCCATAATCGAGGCCCGCACGACCGTAGCCGAGGCACCGGTCATTAAAGCGAAAGCAATTATTGATAATACCCCAAAAGAAGTTGCGAAGACATTCGGCAAAAACACTTTAAAGAAACTCATTAGCGACTCGGCCACGATAGTAATGTTGTAACCAGAGAGAACCACGATATGAATCACTCCAACTTTGCGAAAATCATCAAGCAGATTTTTACCAAGTGCCTCTTTGGCCCCGACAATCAGACCACCCAAAAGCGAGGCCTGCGGTTCAGAGATAAGTTGCGCTAGATTGGCAGTAAAGGCATGCTTAAAGGCCAAGAGTTTTGCCACAACAAAATTCCCTTTGTTTGAATCAACCTTTTTGAACCTGGCAAAATTAATAATATAGCCGATGCCGTCTTTGGCCAGAAATTTTTCATAATTAAAAGTCCGACCGGTCTCACTTGAGAAATTTTTTGCTTTTTCCAATTTCCCACTAACCTCGACCTCGTCACCGTAGTCCAGATTATTAAAATTATCGGTTCTCGCCAAAACCTTACTTAAAAAATCACCTTTTGAAGTTGGACTACTTTGATCATAGATTGAAAGAGTCACTTGAGAACTTTTCTCCCTGACATCTAACTCATCTGAAACAATTCCGGTAAGGGTGACTTTCTCGCCTACCAAACGGTCAAGCTTGGGGTTCTGGACGCCGTCAACCTGAAAAGTCATCCGCCAAAATCCAAAGCCGGCTGAGATTAAAAATAGTGGGACTAGAAAAAGCGCAAGATTTGCGCGCCACCCCATATTTTCAACCACTGTCAAATAAAAAAATATAATGGCTCCGACTAAAATCAGAGCGAGAGCTCCAAAGATACCAACCAAAACAAAAGAGCTAAGAGCAATCCCGGTCGCCAAGCCGCCTATTAGAGTATAGATAATTTTATTACTCACACCTTTCGAGCCGAGAGTCCTTACATTAACTGCCCCACTCTTTGACCAGGCTGTCTTCTTCAGATTTACTGAAAACTTTCTGGAAACGCGCCCCCGATTTACCCTTGACTCGTTTTTCACACTCTGCCCAAGTCTTGTGGACCAACACCTCACCGTCAACAAGACTGACATAACAGAAAGCTTTGGCACGGCTGCGCGATTTACTATCAGCTCTCTTTTCGGCTTCTGCCGGGTTAGCTGAAATATTTAAAATATCCTTAATCGAATAATTCTCTAGTGCTCCGGAATAAAGTTGCATTTGTTTGCCGTCAGCAAATAGTGTGGCGATTTCGTCACAGCGGTGGTTGCCAGCCACTCCGACATGGCCCTTAACCAGATACCAATTAATTTTCTTGCTTTTGGTGATATCAAACAATTCCTCCCAAAGATCCTGATTCTCAACCGGCTGTTTGGTTGAAGTTTTCCAACCATTCTGACGCCAGCCAAAAACCCATTTGGTAATGCCATTTAAAAGATAAGCTGAATCAGTATAGACAGTAATTGGCAAACGACCTTCAAGATTGGCAATATAAGCCAGAGCCGAGATAGCCGCCTGAATCTCCATGCGGTTATTGGTAGTATGCGGATCGCCGCCACCAAGCTCCATCACCTTTCCAGCAACAATAATTACCGCCCCAAAGCCACCCGGGCCGGGATTGCCCTTGGAGGAACCGTCAGTAAAAATTATAACGGAATTGGCAGTCATAAATTAGGGTCGATAACAAGGATTGTAGCATAAAGCACAAATCCCCTGCGAACCAAACGTTCGCAGGGGCCATCTTCTCTGTAACACCTTTCTGTATCACCCGCCCGAGAATCGGCAAATGCTTTAGTACAGTCCCAAAACTACCCTCGCCGCCTGGGCTAGCACTTCTATATATAATCAAACGAGGGGGCAAAGCTATCGAAAGATTCCAAGTTTTTCACCAAAAACCCGATCCTCCGGGACAATACCAGCCAAAGTACAGTCCTTCTAGATATTAACACGAAGCTATATTATGTCAACAATCCGCAGACGCAGTTCTGGGTACTGCTTGAAAACACTTTTTTCCATTGTCGCCACCAAGTTGACCGCCTCACCAATTTCAACCTTAGTTTTAAACTCTTTGGGATTCATAAAAAATCCAATGGCAGAAACTTTATCACCATTTTCTTTTTTAAAAACCAATTCTAAGTGATTTTTCTCCTTGCCAAATTGTTTTAAATCAAAAATCTTAGCCGATTCAAAAAGAAAAACCGGTTTGGGATTACCAACACCGAACGGCGAGAGCTTGTCCACCAAATCCCAATTGGACCAATTTACACCATCAAAACTTAGTCTGGCATCAACGAAGACAGTCTGATCCAGAGCCTTGCGATTAGCTCGAGCCTGATCAAAAGCCTTTTCCAACTCTGTCTCTAAAAGGTGAATCTTTTCTGCTACGACACTGAAACCGCCAGAAAAATCGTGACCGCCATATTCCAAGAATATGCCCGGGGCAACTTCTGACATCAGGCCAACTAAACTGGTGACTCCATCTGAACGACAAGATCCTTTGATGACATTTTCGCCATCTCTCCCCCAAAGAAAAACAGGGCAAGAATGCTCTTCTGCCAAAGTATTGGCCGCGAGACCCAAAAGTGAAGGGCGCCAGTTTGGATTACCTAAAACAATTACTTTTTTATCTCGATTAGCATAGCGCTCTGCGACGGCGTGCTTCATCTCTTTGACCATCGAAGCCACGATTCCTTTCCTCTCGTCATTAATCTTATTCAAATGATCGCTTACTTGGTCAGCCTCAACCTCATCCGTTGTGGCAAAAAGCCTGAAAGCGTCCATCGGCTCACCCATTCTTGAAGCGGCATTGATTCTGGGAGTAATCATAAAGCCGATATCATCCTCGTTTAACGTTCTTTGATTGATTTTCAGCTTTCGCAATAATTTCATTAAGCCGACTCGGGGAGATTTTCTTAAAACTTTCATCCCGTAGTGAGCGAGCGCTCGATTTTCGCCCACAAGTGGCACCATGTCAGAAAGCGTGGCCAAGCCGGCCATGTCGAGCAACCATTTTTCCCATCCCTTTGGGACGGGAGAAATGGTTGCTTGATTCAAGTCACAAGTTTCAAGCCCCGACGCTTGCCGCAAGGTCGGGGTCCCGACCGGAGCGTCGGGATTTGGAAGTTTAGAAGTTTGAAGACGAAAGATCAGAGCCTGCACCAATTTAAACGCCACACCCGCACCACAGAGACTCTTGTTGGGATAATCACAGCCCGGCTGATTTGGGTTAACAATAGCAAAAGCCTCTGGCGCGCCGTGACCATTAACTAAGTGATGATCGGTGACAATCACATCTAGACCGTTAGCTTGAGCAAAATTAATTTCGGAAATATTGGCGATGCCACAATCAACCGTAATTAAAAGTCTGGCCCCCGACTCAACAAATTGTTTGATCGCATTTTCATTCAACCCAAAACCCTCATTGTGCCGATGCGGAATATAGTTTTCAAAATTAGTGAAACCGATTTTCCGGAAAAAATCATGCAGGATCACTCCGCCTGGAATCCCGTCGGCATCATAGTCACCAAAAATTATTATCTTTTCACCCAATTGGAAAGCCTTCAGAATTCGGTCCACCGCCTTCCCCATATCTTTTATCAAGAACGGATCGTGGAGATGCTTCTCATAATTAGGATTGAGAAAGGCTTCGGCCTGATCGCCGCCCTTGATCTCCCTATAGGCTAACAACTTCTTAAGCAAAGACGGATATTGGCCGAGCTGTTGGTGTTCCTGATCTGAAATTTCCTCCCGGACGGCATATTTTTTCATTTTTAGATTATATCATCCCGTTAGAGATCTTTTGTTAGGAAGCCTTAGCTGGACGATAAATTCCCACCAAATATCGACGGCCAGAGATTCACCGTGAGCAACGGTCATCTTGATGACCTATCTCTAACGGGATATCATCCCGCAACTAGACCAATTGACACATTTCCAAAATTGACTATCCTTTGCAAAGGAAAGGAACTTTATGAGAAAAAGTTTAGGCTATCGCTTCAGAGAAATTGTCGACCGAAAGACACAAGAACAAACAGAAAGGCTGAAAGCCAAGAAATTGGCCGAGAGCCGAAAGCAGAAAAAGCAGGAACAGCTCAAGGCGATGGTCCAAAAGGCTATGGCAAAAGCTGAAAAAATCCTTAACGGAATCTTTAAGAGGGCGCCGGAAATCAGACAGTATGTCGAAACCAGGTCTGGCGCCCCACTTTACATCTTCGATGCCAACGGAGTTGAAAAGACTGAGGCTAGACGAATGAAAGTGACTGGAAAAGTCGAAGACGCGCTCGGTCTTGGTATCAGGGGTAAGACTGTTGAACTTCTGGGTGGTGACAATATCCTAGGTCGGGCCGTTTGGACCACAGACAAAGCCGGCTCAACCCTCTGCCTCGTCCACGACTCACAGAGCAGGCTGTGTATCGCAATTATGAGCACAAAGCGAACTTACGGGGTGGTCTTCACCGAAACTAACTCTTTCAACACCGATGAGATGCTAACCGTCTTGGCCAAGTTTGGAAACCAAGAAACTGCCATGGAAATGCTGGTTGAGCAACTCGGATGAAGTAAAATCAATTTGACCCTCGTCCACCTAACGGATGAGGGCTTTTTTCTTCATACCATATACCCTATCCCGTTAGAAGTCGCGGACGCTAACAACAGTTGTCTGTTTGCGGAAAATGTTTAATACAGATAGCGGAGCGTAGTTTGTTGTATAATGATTGGATGTCCGCGTCCTACTTCTAACGGGACTTATACTTAATACTATCTACTTTTTATGAATTGCCTCTTCTGCAAAATCGCCAAAAAAGAAATTCCCTCCGATTTAGTTTTTGAAAATGACGAGATATTCTCTTTTCTCGATATTCACCCGGTTTCCGATGGTCATATTTTGGTTATCCCAAAAGCTCACTACGAGAAAATGACTGACACTCCTGACGAGCTTCTGTCCAAACTTTTTGTCGAATGCAAAAAACTGATGATTGCCATCAAAAAGGCTTTGAACGCCGATTATGTCGCTGTCTCGGTAGTTGGCGTTGATATCCCCCACTTTCACATCCATTTGGTGCCCAGAAGACACGACGATGGTTTAGCCGGCTTTTGGCCAACCAAAGAATTTGTTGACGGTAAATTGATTTTGGAGAAAATTAAAAAGGCGCTCGATTAAAGCGCCTGTAAACTACAACCAATCAGACCGGTGGCCGACCGTCATCGACGTGCGAAATGTCGTCGAAGGCCTCGCTTGGGAGATTGGTCGGCATCGGCGTCAGGACCTTGGCCTCGGCCTCAGTAGCCTTGACTGAAGCGTCATGCCGAGCCCGACAAGCTACCAGATGTTCGGAGACAAAAAGAGTCTTAATCCGCCGACCACAGGTTGGGCAAGGATGGCAGCAGGCCGTAAAATGCATGGCGTTTCCTCTCGGCTGATGACAGATGCAATGACACTCATGAGGATCAGCCCAAACAGAATCAACCCGAATTCCCAAATCTGACATACTTATCCTTTCTTTAGAGGATGAACTGACTGTGTTCAAAATAGCACAATCTCACCACGACGTCAACAGGGGCCACTGCCACCTTTTTAAACTTCTCAATCCCGACGCTTCGGTCGGGACCCCGACCTTGAAGCAAGCGTCGGGGCTTTCAAACTTCCAAACTATTCTCAAGTGCCTCAATCCCAGGCAAAGTTCCACTCGAGAGAAAATCGAGCATCGCCCCACCAGCCGTCGAAACAAAAGAAAATTTATCAAACAAATTTAATTTCTCCAGGGCCGCCAAAGTATCCCCGCCACCAACAATCGTCTCGGCCCCACATTCAGCAAGTGCCCGAGCCAGATTTTCAGTACCCTCGACAAAGCCCCTCTCATAATTTCCCAAAGGACCGTTCCAGAGCACAAATTTAGACTTTGAGGCCAAAAAATTAAGTTCAGCAACTGTTTCGAGACCAGCATCAAGGATTTCATCTTTCTTACCAAGCTCTTCCGGAGCAATCGTGCATTTACCACCCCCTCCATCAATAACCACATCGAGTGGCAACATAATTTTCGTCTCGGCCAACAGGTTGGCATCTAATTTAATCTGTGAGACCGCCGAGGCTCCCACCTCAAAACCCTTCGCCTTAAAAAAATCATTGGCCGGAACTCCACCAACAAAAACCGTATCCGCCTTTGGTAAAAGTTTCTTAATTAATGGCAATTTTGTCTCCACCTTGGCGCCACCCAAAATCAACAAAAATGGCTTTGGCGGATTAAAGGCCTTGGATAAATTAGAAAATTCGGCCTCGAACACCAAACCGGCAAAACTTGGCAATAGTTTTGGCAAACCAACAATTGAAGCGTGGGGTCGGTGAGAAACCGAGAAGGCTTCGTTTATATAAATCTCCCCCAGACCTGCAATTTCTTTAGCAAAAGATTGAGAATTTTCTTTTTCGCCTTTGAATCGTCTCAAATTTTCCAGCAAAACAAACTCGCCAGTCTTCAGACCGGCCATTAAATCCGCCGCCTGGGTTAAATCCGTGGCAAACTTAACCGGTAGTTTGGAATTGAAGTAATCAAAAATTGCCTGAAGAGAATCGGTTTCAGAACTCTCGATATGACCAATAATCAAGGTCTTGGCCCCAGCTGACTTTAGATGTTCCAAGGTTGGCAGAGCTTTTCGTAAACGAAAATCGTCTCGAATATTACCATTAACAATCGGCACATTTACATCTAAACGAATTATGACTTTTTTACCAGACAGATCTCCGGCAGATTTTAGATTTTTGAAATTCATTTGAATGAATCAGCAATTTTAATCAAAGCGCCAAAAGTTTCCGGATTCAAACTGGCTTTGCCGACCAGAAGACCGTCAGCCTCCCCACCCCTAAGCAGGGCCCCGACATTTTCTTCACTAACTGAACCGCCATAAACCACCCGAAGTGACATCGCGGTTTCTCGATCATAAAGATCAGCGACAACTTTGCGCACAAAAATTATAGCTTCGTGAAGGTCACTTGGGTTAATCGAGCCTTTTTGAAAAGTGCTAATCGCCCAAACCGGTTCATAAGCAATTATCAGATTGACCAGCCCTGACTTTTTGACTCCGACAAGCGCCGATTTAATTTGATCTTTGAGAAAATCTAGATAATTAATCTGCGAATCACGCTCACTCTCACCAACACAAAGTATCGGAATCAAACCGGCCTTAAGAGAGGAGAGAATCTTTTTATTGACCATCACATCAGTCTCACCAAAGCTGCGTCTTTCTGAATGGCCAACAATCACATATTGGGCTCCCACGGCCTTAACCATCGGAGCACTCACTTGGCCGGTAAACGCCTGACCTGTTGTCTCCCAGAAGACATCTTGAGCCCCGATTGAAAATCGGCGACCCGAGACTTTGCTGGCAAAATTTTCGAGATATAGGTAGGACGGACAAATGACAGCCTCGACTCTTTTGGTCCTAGCCATTTTCCGTTTGATAATTCCAAAAATTTCATGGGCAATTTCCGGAGTCTCGGGAGCCATTTTCCAGTTGGCAATCAAAATCTTGTTGTTTTTCTTCATTTATCAATTATAGCAGAACCTGAAACTTGGAGCATGAAACTTGAAACAGTAAAACAAAAAAGGACCCAGTAAAGGGTCCTGAAAGAAAAGGAGGATATTGCTCACCCGAAGGTGATCGGCGCGAGCACAAAGTGCTTTGGCGCTATAAGAACGATTTTTTAGGCAATATCCGCCGGTCTAAGGTTATGGTTGCCTTCAGTGGGCAGCCTACTCGCCAATCAGATTTCCGCGGATTGACACACGGCGGACTAAAATCCGAAGGCCTTGGCTGCTCCACTTACAATTTTACTCCCAAAAACAAAAAAGACAAGTGCTTAAAACGGGTCGGAAGAGAGATCTAGTGCTCACGACTTTCTCGCCAGCGTTTGATTTTCCATTGGCCACCCGGACCGGCAGTAAATAGAGGCTGGGCCAGTCCAATGTTATAAAGAACCTCGGTGTTATTAAACAGAGATAGTTTGTAGCCCGTAACCTCACGCAGAACAACATTGTTATAAAGCCGAATTTCTCCGTGAGGAGCGTAGAGCAAGAGGTTACCGGCAGTGTTGCTCCCGGCAATAATCGCTATCGCCCCGCTCCCCGATTCAGCACCGGTATTACGAGAAACCAGCATTACATAAGAATCTGGATTAGCAACACCATTTGTCTCAGAACCATAGAAGAGCGGGCTGTTTTCCAAGAGAATCCGCCCTTTAGTGGTAGGACTAGACGCGGAGTGGGCCAGAATTGCAACACTCTTGTTTCCCACACTATCATCGACTTTAAATTTAGGACCATTTTTAATGGTGAGATTGCCATTAATCCAAACTGAACCCTTAAGTGTGATTATCGTATTATTGCCACTAATTTCAACATTACAATTTATTTTCTGCGCATTCCAAGTGACGCTCGAGCCAATATATTTAGTCGCGCCGGAACAACTGGTAAGGCCATTCGCAAGTGCATCACTTTCCCACTGGTCAAGAAGCGAGTCGGCAATCGGCATATCAACAGGAAGCTGGTCGGTGCTACTTGGATACAGAGTGCCGTTTACAGTTGTGCCGGAGATACTGGTGTAATAGGCATCTCTGTCGACAACAGAATTAGAAATGCTGTGCGCGTAAGCACTTGAGGTGGCATGAACATTAGTGATACTACCTGAGCTTCCTGCCGATACCACATCCCCATAAATCATATTGGTCGACTGGCCCGAGACGGGACCATTGGAATAGACATTGCCTCTGATTAGGGCACCCTCACCGTTCAGAAAGAGACCACCTAGCCCGACCTGTACTGCAAAATTGAAAGCAAATCCATCAGTTACAGTGATGTCCTTATCCACTGTCCTAAAAATATTATTGTTGTAGGCTGTTGAAAGAATTTGCTTTTCGTTGCTACCTGTCACAGTCAGAGTCGAGCTCGCGGTTGAGCCATCAAGAGTGAGTAATTCGGGGAAATTGGTTGTCTGATTATTCCTGATTCGATAATAGACATCTTCGCTCCCGGATTCAGCCGCAAAATAGCTTTGCTTTGAGGTTTGCAAATCCTGTCCGATACTAAATTGTTTGAGTACCGGATTAACCATCCCGTAAACAACCGTCGTGGTGACGATAGTAAACAAGAGCGAGATTAGGATAACGGTCTGACCGCCTTCCCGACTTTTTGATCTTTTAGTGCTTAAGAAAGTCATTCAATTTAAATAATTAGTCACTGAAGCGGGTAGGAACCGCGCATTACAACTGTCGAATAAAATGATTTGGAGCGATAATCCGAACCACTGCCACTCTCCGTGGCAAGCTCAATTTTAACAGCCTTAGATTTGGTCGCGGTAATCGAGCGAAAAACCAAATTAGTGACTCTCACGGCCGATGAAGTTAGCGGGCCCTGATCTACCCCGTTCTCACTAACATGTAAAACTTGGCCGGAAAGAAAAAATTTAACGGTAAGCGCCGTGCCGGCATCATCAGTGGTGTTGAGAAACAGGATACCAGGAGACGAACCCAGAGTGCTTTGCGCCGTGTCAACACTCGTCGCACCCCTGATCTCCCGCGTCAGACGCTCTAGGGCGGTTTCAGCCGACAATTCTACATTTTGAGCCGAATGCATAGAACGATAAGACTTCGAGAAGGACTGGACTGCGTTCACAATCAAAATCAAAAACATCGTCATCACTGCCACATAAATGAGAATCTCAACAAGAGAGATTCCCCACTCATTTGCCACTCCGCCCTTTTTAGATACTCGAGCAAAAATCATAAGCTAGTTATTAAAGATGTTAGCGAGAATTGTGGAGATCGACTTTGTAGTGGTCGCCCCGGCTGAAAGCCAAGAAACCTCGACGGTTATTTTTTTGGCGTTAGTATCTAAGGTGCCACCGCTCCAGACAATCTTCTTGCTACCATCCCGATAAATTGAAGACAGGGTCACTTTGCGCTCAAAAATTCCGTCAACATACTGATTGACCGAGGTAGCCTGCCAGGTCGTACCATTAAAAGACAGGTAAAAAGGTGAGGCTTGGGAAGCGATATTTGCCGCCCAACCATTATCACGCAAAATTCTGACAGCCTCCACGCCCTCTTCGGCCAAGTAAGCCGCTTGAATTTTCGCCGTATTCGCCGAAGCAATTTTGATCGCCAAAGTCAGAGCCCCGACTGAACCCAACAAAACTGTCGCCAGAATCGCTGTCGCAATCACAATTTCCAAAAGAGAAAAGCCTCGAGACTTTTTAAGTGTCGCCGCCCTTTTTTTGTTTAATAAATCAAACATCAATGACTACATTATACAACCAAAACCAAACTATTCAGTTAGACCTGTTTGATGGATGGTTATTGTTTTAGAATCGGAGGGATCGGTATTAAGTGAGAGTGTGACAGTACCATTCTGTAAGGTGTCCCCGGTCAACCAATCAAACAAAACCTCCGAACCGCCGCCGGTTAAACTAACGGCACTAATCCCAACTGGCGAACCGATGGCTGTCACAACATTGGAAGCATCAGAAGCGGAGTAAGTTGACCCCTTGAAGAGCGTGACTGAATCAGCTTCAAAGTGGACACCATACTGACTCGCCCCTTTAGACCCTAAAGTCATTGCTCTGGCCTGGTTCAAAAGTAAAATAACTGAATTGGTGTCTTTTTCCAAAGCCTGATCACGGTTGAGCGTGACAAACGCACCGTAAGCAAAGGCCGAGAGAATAATTATTATTGAAATAATAACCATTGTCTCAATAAAGGAAAACCCTCGAGAACGAGAACCTGAAGCCTGAAACTTGAAGCTTGAAACAGCCTGATAAAATTTTACTTTCTTCCTGGGTGTTTCATGTTTCATACTTCACACTTCAGGTTAAATTGTATTTACGAGCGAGTACATTGGCGAAATCATCGAGATTGCAAAAAAGCCGACCGCAGCGCCAATGACCACCATCAAAAACGGCTCAATGATTGTGGACATATCCTTGGTGCGCTGTTCCACCTCGGCTTCATAATAAGTGGCTAGCTCCAAAAGCATCGGTGCCAATTGACCGGTTTCTTCACCAACACTCGTCATCTCTGCCACGAAGGTTGGGTAAAGCTTTTCATTTTCGGCAAAAACTGAAGAAATTGTGATACCTTTTTGGATTGCCTCCTCCGCGTGCTTGAGAACATCGTGGTAGTAAGAATTTTGAGTCACCTCAGCCGTAATGCCCAAAGCCTCAACCACCGAAACACCTGCCGAAAGCAGTGACGAGAGGGTTCTTGCGGTCCGGGCCGAGTTGGTTTCTTTGGTGATACTTCCAATAACCGGCAATTTCAAAATGGTCCAATCAAAACCGCGTTTACCAGGCTTGGTTTTTAGTAAAGTGATGAAACCGACAATGACCGCAATAACGATTACCAGACCTAAGATAGTGTGGTTAATAATAAAATTACTGATATTTAGAATAAACTGGGTACTGGCCGGCAAAGCCACTTTCAATTCTTTAAAGGTGCCTGTTAAAGTTGGCACCACATAAATCATCATCAGAACACCGATAACCAACATGACAGAAAGAATAATTCCAGGATACATCATCGCCCCACGAATCTTCTTTTTGAGCAGATAGGATTGCTCCATCTGCCTCGAAACAACCTTTAAAGAATCGGAGAGGCTACCGCTTGATTCGCCGGCCCGAACCATTGAAACAAAAAGTGAGGAAAATACTTTTGGGTGTACGGAAAGTGCTTGAGCTAAGGACTGACCGCGACCAATTTCGCCTAAAATCGATGTAATGACGGATTGAAAAGCCTTATTTTTGGTCTGCTTCAAAATCACATTGAGCGCCCGAGTAAGCGACAAACCTGAAGAAATCATTGAACCCAAATTGCGAGCAAAAAGAATCTGCTCATGCGTCCCGACTCGGCCAAACAACTGGTCAAAGGAAAAACGATTACCGGCCTTGCTTTTAACCTCGTGGATTGAGAGGATCATCTCGCCCCGTCTTTTAAGATCATTATACAGAGCAAAGCGATCTGAAAATTCGGCTGAACTTTCATAAATCTCCCCTTCGGCTTTTTGTGCTTTGTAGTTAAAAACGGGCATAAGCAAATTAAAATTGAAATCTAAAAATGGAAAAAGACATATAAAAAGTAAAAAATTACCGTTTATGTTTTAGTGTTAAGATACTTGAAGCGATAATATTTGAAATCTCCCCCAAGTTCCTTTAGTAACCATTGTAGCTCATTTTTGGGACCTTTGTCAGTATCTCTTAACAAAGTCAGCCAGACTTTCGACTCATTCGCAGATTTTAGAGAGTGGGTAAAAAAATTAATGAAATCTTTCCTCGATGATGCGGAGTCAGCCTCCACATAATTAGCGAGAACACTGGTACCACTCCTCAAGAGCTGCTTCCCCATGACTGAACCGACCTGGTCCTTTGGCAATCTATCAATAAATTTGACCAAACTTAAAACCCAAAAATATAGTCTTTTCTTAAATTCATTTTTAAATTTTGCCTTGACATTTTCCATTTTTAGATTTCCATTTTACATTATTCCGAGACCACTCGGAGTACTTCCTCAATCGTCGTCATACCTTGCACGGCTTTGAAAATTCCGTCTTCAAGCATAGTGAGCATCCCCTCTTTACGCGCTTGTGATTCGATTTGCGCCGAAGTTGCGCCTTTCATAACCAACTCTTTAATTGTCGCCGTCATTTTTAAAACCTCATGAATGCCAACTCGTCCGGAAAAACCGTCGGGACATTCGGAAGTTTTCTTTGGCCGATAAAACGGCACTTTATCCCAAGTATCGTCTTTGTGAATCACATTTTCTTTTTTGAGTTCAGACAAAAGCCGGTCCATATCGATGTTTTTATCAAGCTGTTCAAGCTCGGCTTTGCTCAAAAAGTACCTCTCTTTGTCTTGGCAAAGTCTCCGAACCAGACGCTGGCCAATGACCACATTTAGAGTCGACACCAAGAGAAACGGCTCGGCGTGCATATCCAGAAGCCGAGGCATCGCGCCGGCTGCCGAGTTGGTGTGCAAGGTTGAAAGCACCAAGTGGCCGGTAAGTGCCGCGTTAATCGCCAAAGCAGCCGTTTCGTTGTCACGGATTTCACCAACCATAATGATGTCCGGGTCTTGACGAACCAGGGTTCGCAAACCGGAGGCAAACGAGAAGCCGATTTCTGGCTTAACCTGGGTCTGATTGACCCTAGACATTTGATATTCGATTGGATCCTCGATGGTTGAAATATTCACATCTGGAGTATTCAAGATTTCCAGCATTGTATACAAGGTGGTTGATTTACCGGAACCGGTTGGGCCGGTCGTAAGCAACATTCCAGTCTTTTGTTTCAAGCCTTCGTGCACCCGCTCAAGTGACTCGCCATGAAAGCCCATACCTTCCAAGGTAAAACCGGAAACATTTTCTCGCAACAAGCGCATCACAGTTTTTTCACCGTAATAAACCGGCAAAATTGAGACACGGAAAGAAACTTTTTCGTTGTTAAGTTCGATTTTAAACCGGCCGTCCTGTGGTAAGCGCTTTTCATCGAGTTTCAGGCTTGATAAAACTTTGATACGGGCAGTGATACTGGACTCGACATTTTTCGGCAACACCATGGCATCGTGCAAAATACCGTCGATTCGATAACGAACCAGGAGTTCACTCTCCATCGGCTCAATATGGATATCGGAAGAACCCTGGAGAATGGCATGCTTTAACAGAGTGTCGACAATTCGGACCACCGGCAAATCTTCAGCCAGTTTTTTGAGATCTTTTTCTGAAGTCTCGCTCACCTCCCCGACCCCGGAAACCATTTTCAGAGTTTGTGCCTCTTTTTGAATGATGTCGCCAAATTCGGCTTTCAAACTTTTTTGGTACTGAAGCAGAGTGCTTTTAATCGATTCGGTATCGGTCAGTCGAGGCAGAATTTTGAGGCCAACTTTTTTCTTAATGAAGTCGATAGCGTTTAAGTCATCGGTATCAAGCATTGCCACCTCGAGGGAGTCGGCGCTCTTTTTGAAAGCCACAATATTATGAGTCCGTGCCACCGGTTCAGGGATGGTCGAGAGGATACTGAAATCGATTCTCTGACTCTTGAGGTCAACAAAGGGGATGCCCAAAACATAGGCCTGCATTCGACGCAAATCATCTTCAGTAATCTTGCCCTTATTCACCAGAAGTTCGGTGACTTTGACTTTCTTTTTCTTAGCTTCTTCAATCGCCTCTTCAAATTCGGCCTTGGAAACCAGGCCGGAGTCGAGAATGAAGTCGTGGAGTTGTTTTTCAGCAATAATCATGGATTAGTTTAGAAGTTGGGAAGTTTTGAAGTTTAGAGGTTAGGAAATCGGGAGTTAAAAAATCAAAACAAAAACCTACTTAATATTATACCAGAGAAATCTTTGACGATTATTCACAAACAAACCAAAAACCGCTTTGAGCGGTTTTTGGTTTTACATACTCATTACTAGCCACTCATTACTGACAAATGGCAGTAGCGGTCAAGGAATACAAAGTGTTGTCAATCGGCCCAGTACTACTAGGCCCACTCGTAATCGAAGTTGGCCCGGCCCCACAAACCCATCCTGAACCATCTGAGGTGGGTGCTGACCTGTAAACAGTAAACTGGCCCAGTGACTGGAGGTAAAAGACGCTGCCGCTAGAGACCGAGTAAGTTAAAAAATTCTTGTTCAGCTTGGCTCCAATTGCATATCCGTCGATGTCCGTCGTAATATTTATACTATACGGACCGAATGTTGGTTTATATCTAAGAATCATGGCGCAACCACCACCAATGACCTTCTTACCGACTGAGCAGGTGGCAATCGGCTCTTGATAAGAGGAATTGTTGTATTTTATTACTGATCCAGAATTTATGGTCTGCGGCAAAACAAAAGTCCACGCCGTCCAAGTATTAGTCTTGTACTCCAAGCTTGCAGACCCACCACCGGCTCCACCAGCCTGTGCCGCTTGCCATGAAGCCACACCGGCCGCATTGGAAGTTAGCACCTTACCATCACCTTCGGTACCGTCGGTAATTTTCACCTGGCCGTTTACCCAAAGAGTGTTTAGAGCCAAGCCGGCATTTTTGACCTGATCAATTGTGCCA
>JBAYGS010000006.1 GCA_041666545.1 Candidatus Paceibacterota bacterium
ACCAATGGCGATATTTCACCAGATTCACTGCATCTCTCCTTACCTTTGGCATATTAGGGTTTTGTGTGTATGACATTTCCATATTTTACTCTCTAGGTGTTGCGAAGGTCATGATACATTACGTCTCCTTGACCCCTTCCCCATTAAATTATATTCTTTTTACAGAAACCTCCCTCCGAAAGGATACAAATGAGACTATTCATCACCGGCATTTTGGGCCTAATTCTTGGCATCCTCTGGGCTTGCGACCGAATCTCCCCAGCCCCAGTTTCGTTAATCTTCGTATTTTGGCTGGCCTTCATAATCTTCACCTACAAAATCGAGGCCTGGCAAAAAGGAAAGCTCCAGGAAGCCTTCAAGGGCGAAACTGGACCGACCGACAATTCGGGCAGTCATCCCTACCGCAGATTTTGTTCGGGACACGATAACCGACACGAGTAATTTTCTCTTCCCCATCTCAGACGCCGCCTTTGTGCCGGCGTTTTTCTATTTGACAAAATCTACTTATATCAGTATCATCAATTTTAGGAAAGGAAAGGTTCTTTATGTACGAATACTCAATCTCTCCGTTTATCGGATTCGCTTTTTTACTCATCTCCCTCAGTTCGGTTTTCTTTCTTTATCGAAAAATCAGGAAAGCCAAGCACGACAGCCTGGACGGCTTCCTCGAGAAGCCACCTCTGGACTTTTCCCAAGAAGCGGTAATGCGGGACTACCAACGAACGGCACTGTTGCAGAAAAATCGGGCTGCACAAGGGGCGCTACATCTCTTCTTCAGTCCCAGCCGAGTTCCGGTCGGTCTCACTGACGACCAAATCGCCATCTGTGTCTGGCTCTACCAGTTTCGTCAAGTCCAGAACGACGAACAGATCAGAAAAGCACTGGAGGTAACCGAGAACGGGACCAACAAGGATGTTCCTTTTGAGCAATTGCTTTGGCCACGAGCTTTGCCTTCAGAGTTTAGCCCGAAAGAATCCATGACCCAGGAACACTTTGAAGCTGGTTTATACAAGCTCCTGGCCCAATTGGCCAAGGACAAGGTCTGCTGAAACCAAAACCGCCTCGAGCAAGTCTCGAAGCGGTTTTTTCTTTACCCGAGCAACTTTCTTAATTTGCTTTAGGATTTTTATCTAACAGCTAGTAGCTAAAAGCTAGCGGCTTTCCTTAGGCATTATGATGCTTATCAGAAATCTCATGTCGCATCTTTTCCAGATAGCCGGAAGCAGCCTGTTGACCACCGAGACCGAAGGCCAAACCAAAGCCCAAAGCCAAAGCTACAATCACACCAGTAAAGAGAGTTTGAATGAATTGAACAGCGATACCCAATTGGAGCAAAGCAGTCAAAACAGCAAAAATCCAGATGGCCCATCTTGTGACAGCACCGAGGAAATTTGAAGACTTCATTTCGGCAGCCTTAGAAGCGCCGACAACAATCTTCTGCATAACATCAGCAACAACCACTCCAACCAAAAGAATCAGAACTGCCACGATAACTCGAGGCAAGTAGCCAAGAACATCGTTTAGGAAGGCGTTAACTTGAGTCAAATGAAGAACGTCAAGAGAGGCAACCAAAAAGACGATAATGAAGAACCACTTGACCAAAGCGCCGATGAAAGCGCCCGAATCCAAATTAAAGCCACCACGGTTGACTAGGGTCTCAAAACCGGCGCTTCGCAAGGCGGTGTCAAGCTTGATCGAGCGAACGATTTGAGCAACAACTTTGCCCAAAAGCACGCCAACCAACCAACCAACGATGAAAATAATAAGGGCTACGACCAAATTTGGGATAAATTCGGCGACGCCTAGCCAAACATTCTGAAAGGATTGGCCGAGAACATTGCCCCAGGTTTCTAATATCATAATTATTTATTAGTTAATGTCTGCGCATTTATTAAAGGAGCGCAGTTTAGTGTCAAAATTGATAATAATGTGGCCTTTCGGCCTGTCTGCATAATGATTGGCTTTGAAAATACAAAACCAAACGACCTTTTATGCTTTGTGCAATTATACCATTTTTAAGCCGATTTTTCGGAAATCTGTGGATAAAATAGACGAGAAATGGCCCCAGAATGGCTGCGACAGCCATTCTGGGGCCATTTCTATTAGAATTACTTGTAATTAACCCCAATATTATCGAGCAAGATCCGGTGCTGGTAATCAAAAATATCCCTGATTAGCTTGTCGCAGACCCCGATTCGGTACTTAAAGTCGGCCGTCTCCAAGACTGCATATTTAAGCTCCCGACCAATTTCCGACTCGACTGTTCGCATGGTCTGATCAATTGAGACCCGGTTCAGCCTGTCTCCCACCACCAACAAATCAATCCGGTTGTCATAATCTTGGACAAACACGCCGGCTACCGCCACCAACTTAATCCGACCGGACTTTTTCAGCCGTTTCAATAGTTGGTTTGAAACCGCCGGCGAAGTATCAAGAAGCAGGTTTTGGAGGGCGCTCAAATATCTAAATCTTTTGTCCAGAGTAAAGCCGGCCACCTTGCGCCTTTCGCTCTCCTTCTCGCCCTTGCGATTCCGAACTTCAACATCTTTTATAAAATTAGTCCTTTTCACCAGGCCGGTCTTCTCCAGACCTACAATCTCTGAACGGACAGGGTCCCTGGCCCCTTTCACCCGATGAGTGGCATCTTCCAAGGTAAAAGCTTCGTCAGGATTAAAGATAAAAAGCCGCATTAACTTGACCTTAATTGTATGACCAAACAGTCTTTCTAGAATTTCCATCCCGTTAGAAATAGGAAATGCTCAACGAACTCCCTTGTTGAAACATTTTTCTATTTGTTAGATCTAATAATAATTTACGCATATTAGACTTTTTGCGTAGGCATTTCCGTCTAATCTCACTGGAACTAAACCCTTTCTCAATCTGACAATTAACCACCAAACTCCCGCCCTTGAAACAAAATATTTCTAACGGGATCCATCCCAAAAGAATATTTAGTTGATAAGTATTAACAGTTTTTAAAAAACGAAAACCATAATTCATGCTTTCGACACGAACTTATATAGGCCCATGCGGCAAGGCCTCGGGGTATTAGACCTATAGTTTGTCTTCGCTCGGACGCTGTGGACAATCAGAATTGCCCACGCGCTCCTCGCTAGCCAAAATAAAAATGAAACGAGCTGACCCACAAACTGTTAAGGTTATTGTAGCATCAGCCAAGCTTTTGGCTAAATATTGACAAAATTTTACTGATATGTATTATTGGCAACAGAAAGACCGCACCATGAAAAAAATCAAAATTGTACTACCCCTTTGGGCGTGGGAAGGCATCCTACAGTCCTTCGCCTACGCCACAAAGATTACCCCGCCCAATGAAGAGTTGGACTCGCAGATTTTGCTCGCTGTCAGTACCGATTTGATGACGGCAATCCGGGAAGCAAAAGAGAAAGGCAACCCCGCAATCGAGCTCACCTACTCCGAACTGGTCTGGCGGATTGCTATCGAGGTGATGGAAGTCTGGAATGGCGCCGATGAGGTGGACGCCACCTGCACCCGACGAGCTCTGCTCAAGGATCTGCGGGCGCAGATTAAAAAGCTCACCGACTAATTGAAACCCAACCGAGGCCTCCTGCCTCGGTTTTTTAATGCACCAAAAAATCGCCCGGCTAAAACAAAAACTCCCCGCTGGGAGTTTTTGTTCGCCCGAACATTTTGCTTCACAAAATGTTTTAGGGCGATTTTTTGAATTTATTCTTGAATCCTGAATCCAGATTCCTGAATCTACTACTTCAATTCGACCTTGCCTCCTGCTGCCTCGATATCTTTCTTGATCTTCTCGGCATCCTCCTTCTTGACACCTTCCTTCAACATTTTAGGAGCGGCATCTACCATGTCTTTAGCCTCTTTCAAACCAAGGCCCAAGACTTCCTTAACAATTTTAATGATGGCAATTTTGTTGGCACCGGCATCTTTGAGCTCAACGTTGAAAGTTGACTTCTCTTCCGCTGCGGCACCGCCGGCGGCCGGAGCAGCAACAGCAACAGCTGCGGCTGAAACACCGAACTTCTTTTCCAATAATTTGACCAGCTCGTTTAGATCAACTACTGACATCTTGTCGATTGACTCAACAATGTCCTTAAACTTACTCGGGACCGCTACCGTAGCTTCAGCATTTTTTGTTTCCTCTAACATAGAATTTTTATTAGTCTTTAATAATTCAAAATGGAAAAATCAAAGTGTAAAATGACAATGTAAAGCTAAAAACTAAAGAATTATTATTTTACATTTTGAATTGTCATTTTGATTTTTGAGATTTACATTTTACATTTAAGCCGCTTTTTTCTTTGCAATTTCACTTAGTGCCATAACAAATCCTTGAATCGGACTGTTGATGACGTTAACAAACTGCGCTCGCAGAGTCTGCATACCAGGGATAAGGGCGATGACTTTCATCTCCTCTTGGCCGATGAGCTTTCCCTCAAAAACGCCACCCATAATTGAGATGACATCCTTGTGAGTCTTGCTGAATTCGTGAATACCTCGAGCTGGCGAAGTGATATCATCACCTTCTTTGAGATAGGCCAAAGCCATCTCGCCTTCCAAGGTCGGCAACTCCCCCTGTGTTTTGGTGTGCTCCAAAGCTTTTCGAGTCAAAGTCTTTTTCGCGACCAGATAGTTGACGCCAACTTTTCGCAATTCATTGCGCAAAGCGGTGGCGTCAGCGACAGTCAATTTGTGAAAGTTCACAAAGACCACCGTTTTGGCCTCCTTGAAAATCTTTTTGAGACCTTCCAGAATTTCACCTTTCTTCTGTTTTGATACTGCCATATTAATTAGCTGTTAGCTGTTAGCTGTTAGCTGTTAGCTGTTAGCTTTTAGCCGGCAAAATCGCTGACAAAAACTAACAAAAATCGACCTGTTAAGGCCGAAACAAAGAGAAACTCAGTTGAGAGTTTAAACCTCGGCAGGAGCTTATCGCTAGTTATAAAGTCTCAAGTTTATAAAGTTCTTCAAGTCCGAAGCAATTATCCGCGACTTTATGAACTTTTTAACTTGATGAACTTGTAACTAACTCGCCTGCTGTCTTTGGCCTTGTAAATGAAAGATTATCACAAGGCAGTTTTTTGTCAAACAGTTAAGAACCCTCACGAATAGGGCACACGAATATTAACCCCCTCTTTTATTGTTCAAAAAGTTGATACTGCCCTGCCGACTCAGGATGGCCGGTCTCGTAAATCCCAACAGCAAATACCAACGAAAGGCTCACTAATATAACCAGGGCGAAGCCAAAGAGAAATTTGAAAAAGGTTTTGTCGAAGTAGCGCATGGAAAGATAGGTATTATGTATATAGTATAAGGTATATGGTATGAAGAAAAAAGGCCCCAAGCTTACGCTTAGGGCTTGCCTGACTCCGAGGGATTACTTCGCCGCACTAGGAAGAATGACTCAGCATTTTCATTTCGTAAAAATAGCACAGCTATCCCTAAAAAACAATATTATCCGCCTCGCTCGTTCCGTTGTCGTGAACATTTGACTCAGAATCAATGATGACTGAATCTTCTGAATCCAACATTACCCCGACTTCATTTCCAGTCACTTCGGTATTTGAAATCTTTACCGGTTCATCTGGCCTATAAATATCAACTCCTGACCCATTAGTAAAACCGGAGATTGTTGAATCTTGGATTTCGACCGTACCTTTGTAAACCGACACCCCATCACTCTCGCCATTTTTCAGCACCGAGTTTTTAACCAGAACATCAGTATTATAGACAGAGATGGCATCCCCGCCAGACACACCATCAATTGTCGAGGAAGACATTGTAAATTTACCACCGTAGACACCGACGGCGTCGGTCTGTAAAGTATTACTGATTGTCGAGGATGAGAGAGAAATCGAGGCCAAATCATAACCCGAAACGGCTTCCCGCGTAGTACTAGCAAAGTTTAAATTATTGAGGACTGCCACACCGTTGTCATAGACCTCAATACCCGACTCGTTATTAGTAAAATCTGTATCACTAATGTCCAAACGAGCGTTTCCGTAAACACTCACCCCTTCGAGATTTTCAAAATTAGCATTTGAAATTGTACTCGTGCCGATAGCATCCTTAAAATTGAGACTGCCAGCGTGACCACCATCGAATGCCTGAAAGGTTATTTCGTTATCGACCGTACCATTGGCCTGAAGTTGACCAAAAAAATCCAGACTGCTTAAAGATTTAAACTTGATGATTGTCCCCGGCTCAATTGACAGCGTACTAGAAGCACTAACTTCTTGTTGATTGGTGACAATATAAATGGACTCATCATCGCCGAGAGACAGGTCTGTGAGGATATCCTGGCCCTTATTAATGAGATAATTAACACTATTTCTTTCGCCTGGTGTCCCATTTATTTCATTGCTATCAGCATCCGAACCGTTCCTGATAAATCCCAAATTGGTACCCCAATTACTCAAGTTCAAACCACTTTCCATTGAGGCAAAACGCTCCATGGTCGCTCGAGTGGTACTACTAACATTTGAACCGGCAGCCCAACCTCCGGAAGAAATTGCCGGCGTTTGGTCCAGAGTGGTCGAAGCGTAAGACAGGCTAAGCTGTTCCCCGTTGTTGCCGAGCGAACCGGTGTAAACTTGGTAGGCCAGAACATCAGTAATTGTATCGTCATTGGTCCGCTCGAAAACCAAATACTCGCGAGGCCTGATCACACCAGAGAGAGCGATGTGCGGTGTGCCAACAGTAGCCTGAATTTCCCACTGTGACAAATCAATCGTGTGGTCAGTATTGTTTTTAATTTCCAGCCACTCATCACTCGCCGACGCCCCAGTGCCCATCCAGGCAATTTCGTTAATAGCAATGGGAATTGTGGCCACCGAAACGGTTTGTGTGCTAGTAGCGCTCGTTTGATTCAAAGTATCAACGGCCGAAACACCAAAAATGTAATCGCTAAAATCCGGTGCGACAACTTGAACGGCCGTTTCAGTGGTTGTTGAATAGACGCCGTTCTGGTCAAGAGCGTAAAATTGGGCACCCTCAACCGGTGCCCAAGAAAACTGCAAGGTTGTGGTTGCCAAAAGACAGCCATCGGTCGCGAGCGAGGCCAGACATTGCGAACCGGTAAGACCGGGTGCCGGAGGTGGCGGCGAACTTAAATCATCTAACACCTCGGCCTCGACCGGAACCGCAACTGGGGGAGGTTTAAAAGGAATCCCTCCGCCATACCCGGGAATAATTGTCGGTCCGATAAAAATTAATTTTGGGCTTTCAGGCTCATCTACCAATTCAGAGTTTTGCTCCGAATCCTCTGGCGCTAAGGCAACGACAACGGGTTGATCCGAATTGGAGGCATTTGGAACCAAGACCCTTTCAGCTAAAATCCTATTCCTTGAATCAATTATTGCTTGATCAATTCTCGCTTTATCAATCGCCGAGAGCGCCAATCCCACGTTGCCAGACAAAGCGACGCTGTCGGCTGAGCCGGCAAACACCGAGGAAATTGTGCTCGCCACAAAGTCTCCAAATTGAGCAAGCGTACTGAAAGTCCAGACCCCGGCCTTAGCAACAGCCAAGCCGCCTTGATAAAGACCGGAGACAGTCGCCACCATCACCTTTTCAGTACCACCAAAAATTGGGTCGAAAACCCCGAACGCAACGCCTTTGGCAACCTGCTTGATTGAAAAAGCTGGTGAATCGATACAAGGCTTATCGGCAACTTGAGTATCGTTATTTTTAAGCCTATCAAGCGCCTCTCGAATATCGCTCACAACCCGAGCGCCTTGATACTTTAAATAGATTTGTGAAAAATCGTGCCGCCAGAATTCGTCTCCTTCGTGCACCGGAATCTCAATGTTGGGTGGTAAAATATTTCTTCCTAGAATCTTCCCGACAATTTTTGCAATTGCCAGATCATTGGTCGAAGTCAGATATTTTCCGCCTCCTGCCACTCGCCCAGACGGAGTTGCCACCCCGTAAACTCCGAGGGAGCCCTTGGGTACTCCACCGGCTTGGTCGGCCACCACATCATAAAAATTGTTGGCATAAAAATTGCCCTGTGAGTGGGCAACAATTAACAGCTTTTGAGTTTGGACTTTCTCGCTCGCCACCTTCAGCATTTCGATCAAGTCATAGTCAACGACAGTCTCATTATCGTACAATCCTTGCTCAACAGTCTTCGCAAAATCCCCGCCTCCGCCAAGGTGTGATGGGTTCCAGAGAAAATCGACAACTACTCGCTCATTATTATATTTAGCAGGTAAAAGTTTTTTTAATGCATCTTTATTTTCTCTAGCACTAACCTCATTAGTTAGAATCCCGTTTATTGTAAGAATGCTATAACCACTTATTTCACACCCGTCTTCAGCTTGTGCAAAAACTGATGATGAAAAGGCAAAAAACAGTACAACCGAGGCAAAAATTACTTTTGTCAAAAAACTGAACATCATACTTTAATTAGGCAGTGTTGCTTTGTCTAGATCACACACTGCATTAGTAGATTCCCCAAAACTACCTAATTTTTTATAAAAACTATCTCTTGCTGCCAGTCTAGGCTCAGTATTGAATTGAATCTTTTCAACAAACTTTACATACAAATCAATTTTTTCTAAATCAGAATAATCCCTAGACGATTCTGCGGATTTTCTTGGAACTAACTGGTCGGCAAGGCAGGTATCTGCCCTACTTAACTCAGTTATAGCTTCGGTAACCGTCTCCGTATTAACAATCTCCTGTGTCATCTCCATCTGCAAAGCCAGAGCGTACTGCAAAAGTACTGCCCTAGTCTTAGCCGAATTTGGGTATTCTTTAAAAATCGCCAGCTCGACATCATCCCTAATCCCATTTTTATTCTCATCAATCCCCGCAATTGTCGCCTGAGCCGCCTCCGCCCCGGGCTCCGGCGGCAAATTCTTGCCCAACACATCATCAAGTGTCAATTTGGTCGTGTGAATTTTCACCACGGCAGCTTCAGTCCCCGGCCGCTCGAGTTCGGTCTGAATGAAGTTAAAAATGCCAGGAGCCACGACTATAATCAAAATAACCCAAGGCCACTTCCAACCCTTTTTCAACATAACGGCGGCCGGGTCTGATTGAGACAATTTATTTGCCCAGACTTGGCTACGCAATACGAAATAGAACGGCAAAATGATAACCGAGCTCGGCAGGGCCGATCCGACTCCCCACCAAGCCGGTCGCACCTCAATTCCATTCTTTTTCAGCTTACCGGCATCTCTCGCCACAAAAATCCCCAGTCCGACCGGAATCAAAATCAAACAAAAAGTGAGAAAGCCGACCGACAGCCAACCAGAGGAGGAAACCGGCCCGCCCACCAAAAGGGCGTAGTAACCTAAAGGATCAAGCCACTTCACAAAAAGTGCCCCAAGAGCGGCCAGGACTAAAGAAAAAATAAAAACCGCAAAAGTCGCGGCTAGACCCAAGAACACTTGCCACAAAATTAGAAAAAACTTTTTAACCGGAGGCTTTAAAAAAATATCCTCCATACTTAGAAGTTGGCCACGATTAGACAATTGTACCAAAGAAAACCCTCCAAACCGCGCAAATCTATGCCCTTGTGTGGATAACTTACATAAGACGGTCTTACGCGTAAGACCGTCTTATGTTATCATCCGAGGATGTTTAGAGACCTCAGTTTTGCCCCTGGAGAATTTTATCATCTATACAACCGCGGAGCTGACAAGCGTGAAATATTTCTGGAACCTTACGACTACGCCCGATTCACCAAATTTTTATATCTAGCAAATAGTGTCTCCCCTGTTAATTTGCGCGAAACGCCCTCAAATGCTTTCAGTTTCGTCAAAAACGATACCCTTGTCGATATTGGCGCTTACTGCCTCATGCCAAACCACTTCCATTTACTCGTCAGAGAAAAGTCTGATGGAAATATCACAAAATTTATGCGGAAACTTTTGACCTCGCATTCTAAATATTTTAATAAAAAACACAAACGCTCTGGGACACTTTTTGAGGGCCGCTTTAAAGCCAAGCATGTCAATGGTGATGATTATTTGAAATACCTGCTAGCCTACATCCACCTGAATCCCGTCAAATTAATCGACTCAAAGTGGAAGGAAGACGGAATTAAGGATATTGAAAAAGCTAAAAAACACTTAACGAATTACAAACACTCGAGCTACCTGGATTATCTGAATTCAAATCGAGAAGAAGAGAAAATCTTAAACAAAAACGGCTTTCCCGAGTATTTTGAAACAGCTAAGGGTTTTCAGTCAATGATTAACAACTGGTTAGACTACAAAAACCTAGATTTTTAGCCGTAGTTGTCTTGCACAAGGGAGCCCTATGCCATAGGGCTCCCTTGTGTGTTAGATGGATTTGAGGAGATCGAGGAGGGATTGGTCGCCAAGATTTTGAGCAATCCCCTTTTCAATAATTGCCCGAGCCTTGGCCTTGTCTTTTAAGACTTCGAGATAGAAGTTGGCTGTCTGAAAATACAAATATGACATTGCCGGGTCAAGCTCAATAGCCTTTAAATAGTTCGCTTCGGCCTTAATTGGGTCGTTTAGATACATTGAGTACAAGTTTGCCAGATTACCGTAGTAGACAGAGGCGCCCGGGTCTAATGCGACAGCGTATTCCCAGGCCTCTTTGGCTCCAACATAATCCTGATTCCCTTTCCGATAAATCCCGAGTGCTAGCCAGCGTTCAGCAAAATTGGGATTAACTTTTAAGTCAGCGATGAGCTCTTGGATTTTTTGAGAGTTGGCCGCTTGGATAATCGGGTCAGTGCCGGCCGGAAAGACAACCGGCCGATCAAGGTTTGGCACCGGCAAGACAACTTTTGACACAGTTGAAGTTGCCACCTCGGAGACCGGCGAAGTTGGAGTTTTACCAACCAAGTTGGTCATAACCAAATAAGCAATTAACCCTAACGCCACAACGATGATTAAAATATAAACAATTTTTTTGGTTCTAGTCATAAGTAGGAAAATATTAACACAAAAGCCGGAAATGCAAAAACCACCCCTTGCGGGGTGGTTTTCGAAACCTTCAACCTATACTTTCGTATAAATTGATCCTAACGGTTTAGTTAGCCCGTGTCCAAGTCTGGATTGGGAAGGCGGTATTGGATGGGAATCCAGGCATACCGTATCCGTTGGTCCAGTCTAGGTTGCTTTGTGTAGCAGCTGTAGCGACAGGGGTTGTGGTCGAGAACGGCGACCAGACGATGTTATCGGTGTTAGCAGCGCCAAGTTCGACTGAAGTGACCGTACCCATGTTGTTTGCCAACGAAGGGTATGAGGTGTCAGCGAGAAGGGCGAGGTTAACAGACTCCGACACAGAAGCGGTGTCAGTCGCAGTTGAAGCCTTCAAGATGTAAGTCTTTGAGCTGTTAGCTGGAATGATTTGAGCTTCTGAGGTTCCACTAGCAGTAATTTCCAAGACATCACCCTCGGTTGAGTTGACAGTGACAGCAGAGGTATTGAAGGCCACTGAATCGCCGTAGAGAGTGAAGCCGTTAACATTGCCACCTGTTGTAGCAAGTGAGAATGTGAACTTCTGGAAGACTACTGATCGGCTATTTGGGTTGGTGACAGTGAACTTGTACAGGTCAGCTGAAGCGGACAATGTGCCACCGTTGCTGGTAACTGTAATGTAAGGCACTGTTCGGAAGATTCTCAAACCATCAGAGGTTTGATCGGAGGTTGTTCCTGAAGAAACAGTTGAACCTGAATCAACACCAGTACCATAAGTTCCGTTGATACCAACATTCGAGCCATCTACAGATACACCGATGAAAGCACCAGGGGTACCAGTATCAGGATCTTGAACGCCGAGGTCAGCCGTGACAACGATTCGAACTGAATCACCACCCTTGGTTAGTCTAACCGGGGTTGATAGGGTTGAAGTTGCGTTGTCAGGATTACCACCACCGAATTGAGCTTCGCCCAAGTAGTTGGCGGTAGAAACACTACCCTTGTAGAGTTTGACCTTGTTTGAGATATCAGCAGGAGAACTTGAAGCGGTGTAAGCCAGTTTCAAAGCAATCTGCTTTAGATCGATATCTTCAGTTGCACCGACAAAGTCGAAGCGTCCGATGACAACATCAGAAGCACCGGCTTGGGCCATCTTGTAGAGCAATGAGGTGTCTTCTGCGACGGTAAAGGTACCGGCGCTAGAACCTGTCATTGTCTGGCCATCAGCAATAGTGATGGTTTCAGCAATCGTAGCACCCGAGGTGACGCCAGTGACTCCCGTGTAAGAAGACTGGGCGTTGATGCCCCAGATAAAGCTACCTGAAGTGGCTGAAGACGATGAATTACATCGCAATGACAAAGTCTTGGCGGTTCCCTTTGGAACAACTAGGCCGTTGCCAGAGAATGTAAAGGTAATGTCACTGTCGTTGCTGGTTGAAGGATCAACCGCACTTTGAGTGACAATCGGTGAAGTTAATGACTGACCATCGTACAAATTACAGCTGGTCAAATAAGTAGCGGTAGCACCACCACTCAATGAGAGACCGATGTTGGTCAATCGAGCATCTTCTCCAGAGTTGGTTGCGTCGAGGATGTATCTAGCATACTCGAACTTCTGAGCACCAGCAACGACTGATCGAGCTGACGGCAAAGAAGAAACCGAGATGCTAAGAGCACCTGAACGAACGGTCATCTGGGAACCAGTCAAAGTAGCGTTAGGGGTCGGAGTGATTGAGTTACCAGTGTTAACGCCTTTAACGGTAGTGAAGGCACTTGATGGGTTAGCTGCGGCAGTGAAGACGGAACCATTCCAAACTCCAGTTGGCAACTTGCCTTTCAAGTAGTACTTGTTGGCACCGATTGGGAAGGTGACGGTAGAAGAGAAGGTGACTGTTCGAGCAGTGACCTCATCAACCGGACCGGCCAAAACTGCGCCGTTGGCATCAACCAAGGTGACATTGTCTAGCAAACCATCAGTTGAAACTGACGAGTTGGTTCCTGACGAAGTCGCGATAGTGAATACCATAGTCTGAACAGTGATCGGCTCACCCTTAACCTCGACTGTGAAGCCCGCGATCTTTTGATCCGGAGCGTTGACAGCGATGTTGGTGGCCGGAGCGCCGACAGTATCAACGCTAACAGTCATAGTACCGTTAGACATAGTGACCTGGGCAGCATCGTACCAAGGATCTTCAGATGAACTGAAGGCCGCGGTATCAGCAGTAGGAACAGAAGTACCGGTTTGAGGAGGAGTGACGCCATAACCATAGGTCTCACCCATCAAATCAATATCAGTTCTCTTGGCGATATCGAAGTCGATAGTTCTTGAAGAACCGCCAATGATGTCACCCTTGATAGAGATATCTTTTGAGAAACCTTTATCAATTAGAATGCCGTTACCAGGGAAGATGGAAGTAAAGTACTTACCATCAGAACTTGAAACTGCATCGTAGCTAACACCGTCGACATAAGTCTTTAGGTTGGCCATGTCAGAAGCGGAAGCTGAACCGGTCTGATTCCAGCGAATTGATCGCAAGAAAACCTTCTCAGCTGAACCAGCAGTAACCTTTACTGAAGAGAAAGTGTACGCAGTGGTACCGATTTCTTTAGTTTGGCTAGTAGTTGGGTCATAACCACCTCGAGTCATGGTGACAGTACCGAGGCTCAAAGTAGCGTTGATGGTGTGAGCGGCGCCAGTGATTGGAAGAACTCCAGCGACTGGGGCGTTAGCTGAAACCGAGACGACAGTCAAAGAAGCGACTTCACCAGCGTGAACAGTGGCTTGTGCAGCCATGTTACCGCCGATAGTCAAAGTCTTTGAGGTGCCGGCCTTAACAACTACTGGGCCTGACAAAGTCAATTGATGATTTGAGTTGAAAGTCTTGGCGATTCCAATTTGGGAACCATCCTCGTCAATGAGGACGACTCCGGCAAAGTTGTCATCTTGTGCCAAGCCTGTTCGCTCAACAGTGACACCGTTAACAGACACATCGCCATCTGCACTGGCAGTCAAAGTCACTTTGGTGAATTTAACGCGAGTTGCATTGTAAGGAGCGAGTGAAGCTGACGGCTGAACCGGAGCGGAAACTGTTAGACCTGAACCAACTGGGGCTGTCGGAGTGGTTGGGGTAGTCGGGGTAGTTGGGACGGTGGAAACAGGGCCACCCATGGCGTTTACTTTGGCCATCGTGAGAGAGCCGAAGTAACCTACTGCCGGGCTGATACCATTAGCAGCTTGGAATTTAGCCAAAGCTGCTTTAGTGGCAGGACCGAAGGTTGAAGTCTCATTTCCAGCTGAACCAGCGCCGGAAGCTGCGACTGCGAAACCTTTACCGTTTAGGAATTGCTGAAGGGCTTTTACATCAGCACCAGTTGAACCTACAGTGAGGCTTCTGGTGAAAGTGTAAGAACCTGCTGACGGAGCTGAAACTGGAGCGCTCCCGGTTAGGGAAGCTTTGACATTGTTGATGACACTTTGATCAGCACCGAAGCTTGAGAGTAAACCCAAGATTGACTGAACTTGCGCATCAGTAAGCGCACCGGCGCTTACAGTCTGAACTCCTACTCCTACAAAGAGAGCTAGCGCCAAGGTAACACCTAGGATGCCGGCAAAAATCTTTGCAGATTTAGTTTTTGTAATACTCATAATAATAATTTTCTGATAAATTTTTAAATTTCTAATCTGTGTTCTAATAATCCTTTGGGAAGAAATTATTCTTCGCGGACTCACAACCGTTTCGACTAAAAACAAATTGCAAACGCGGACGGCAAATTTTCAAAATTAAAAACTTGACGAATTTTTAATCGGAAAAACTTTTCAGATTTTTCCGATCGCATCCAACTATTCCGGGACCTTTTGTTATCGACACAAGGTCGTCGGACTAGTGACAGAATCCATGGACATTCTTTCGTAAACAGGGTTAACCACTTTGTCGAAGTGGTTCACGGAACAAGAAATTTCTGAAGGTCGATATTAAATTTTCAACGACCTGATGAGCACTGAAATAATGGAGTGCTGTTTAAGCAATATGCCAAATTTCGTTGGTAAATCAATACCAAAGAAATGTCGCCTCACATTGCCTATACAGAATTATAAACTCCACAGGAAATACTGTAAACAAACCGTGTGGATAACTAAAATAAGGGCTTTTTGGCCCTATCAATTTTCTGGTTATCCGTGGCTCTAATATATACCAAAAGGCCCACTTTAGTCAACCAAAAATGGCCGTATAATCCAATCTCCTTAAATTATAGAGAAAAACCGGGCAAAATTTAAGAATTCTTCCCCTGTTTCTTTGTACCCAAGATAACCACCGAAAGTGGCAAAATTAAACAAACTGAAAACCTCTAAGGAAACATAAAGGACAAAAACGAGCCCTTCGGCTCGTTTTTGTCCTTTATGTCCTTTATAAATTATTAGTCTTTTTGGACCAAGGAATATTTACTCCAACGTCTCTCGCCCACCTTCTTAAGGACACCTTCGGCCAACATCGCAATTAATTCTCTTTGAATGGTTTTTTCACTACAGTCTTTTATGACACCAGAAAAATCTTTAATTGTAAGCTCTTTTCCATTTTTTAAAAGTTTAATAATCACCTCCCTGCGACTGTCCTTTTTGACTTGCTTCTCAACTTTCGACACCTCGACATTAGAGACAGACCGGATCTGGGCCCGACCCTTTGTCACCCCGCCAACTGCTTCGTCGCTGGTTTTATTTAAGGCTTTGTCCTTTAAATTTGAAAAGCTATTACTGTTTAATTGCACCGAGCTCATTTCCGGCGCAGCAAAAAAGTTTTGAGGAAAAATCGGCAAGGCTGGTTTCTCAACATAGTTACGGAGCGCCCCGAGAAACCCGAAAAATTCATCTCGAATAAGTTCAGTGTTCGAGACCGAAATTAAACCACTAGTCTTCCCTGCCTCTAAAAGAGCCACCAACTCCAAAACCCCTGAAGACAGATTATCAAGGACAATTTTCCTTTCCGATTCGAGCGAACGGTACATCAAATCCATGCTGTCTTCTAAAAGACGCAAAGCTTGAGACCGAAGTGCCAAACGCATCGGTTCACCTTCCGGCAAAGTGTCGCTGATGAGATAAGTCCCGGCCACTAACCTTTCTGTCTTTTTATATAAAAAGGCGCTCTCATTGCCTTTATTAGGCAAAAAGGTCACATAGGAGGAGGGTAAACTTTGTCCTTTATTTGATTGGTTTTGACTGTCCATTAGAGTGTCCTTTATGGGTGTCTTTTACGATTTTGTTAAAAAATTCAAAAAGACATTTTAGGCAGGTCCATTATATAAAAGACAAGATAAAAGGCAAGCAGTTGGGAACCCTTACGAATAGGGCACACGAATAAAGTATGCGAATAGCGAAACCACAAATACGCACACACGAATTCAGCTATTCGTGTCATTCGTCCTCATTCGTGTATTGGTGTCGTGTGCCAAATTATTTTAATGTCAAAATTTTCTACTATCCCTAGCGTGATGCTATAATTGAGCAAACAAATCAAATAATTATGGCAAAAAAGAAAAACAGAGACCGCTCCGAAAATTCCGAAGGTGGTAGTGGAAAATTTTGGAAATTTAGTGACTTAAAATCTGAAACTAGGCAAGGTGTCTTTGCAATCATCGCCTCAGTTTTTACCTTATTTTTTATTTTAGCCGCCTTCGACAAGGCCGGCTTTTTGGGTGAAAAGACTTACGGACTACTCCACTACCTTTTAGGAGCCGGCTATTTTCTTTTGCCGCTTTTGGGGGTAATGCTTGCCATTAGTTTATTCAAATCGCTGGATCGCCACTTTGATTCCCTGCAAGCCATCGGCGCGCTAATCTTTTTCCTCTCCGGTCTTGGCATTGTCGAATTGGTTGCCCCGGGCAAAGGTGGCGAGGTTGGTTCGCTAATCGCGAGCCCGATTTACAAACTTTTTGATCTGTATGCCGGTTTGATTATCTTAGCCGCCCTTTTGGTGATTTCCCTGTTTATAATTTTTGACACTAACCTCCTCACCCACTTCGGCGGGCTCTGGCAGAAACTTTTCAATCGCAACAAAAAGGAAAAAGTCAGGGAAATGAAAATTATCGGTGGCGAAAATTTGGAGGACGAAGAAGTCGGGCCGGAATCTGATTCGGATGAAGACGAAGAAAGTGAAAACGATGAGGATGAAGAAGTGGCCACTCAAATTGAAAAGCCTAAAAAGTTAAAAGTTAAAGGTGGTGAAGAGGCCGATTCGGTCGAAGGTATCGCCCTTACTCCACGACACATCTCATTCAAAAAATTTGTCCCTATCCCTCTCTCCTTACTTGAAACCGACAAAGGCAAACCGGGGGTCGGTGACATCAAAGCCAACGCCAACATCATCAAGCGCACTTTGCAGAACTTCGGCATCACGGTTGAGATGGACGAGATCTCGATTGGCCCGTCGGTCACCCGCTATTCCCTAAAACCAGCTGAGGGTGTCAAACTCTCCCGTATTGTCGCCTTGAACAACGACCTCTCATTGGCTTTGGCAGCTCACCCAATTCGCATCGAGGCCCCTATCCCGGGCAAATCTTTGGTTGGCATCGAAATTCCTAACAGTATTAAAAGTACAGTTGGCCTCGCTACCCTACTCTCGAGCCCCGACTTCCAGACCTCCGAAAAACCTTTGATGGTTTCCTTGGGCAAAGGCATCTCGGGCATTTCGCACTTCGCCAACTTGGCCAAAATGCCTCACCTTTTGATTGCCGGCGCCACCGGCTCCGGTAAATCAGTCACCATCCACGCCATCATCACCTCCCTCTTATTCCGAAATTCTCCAGAGAACATGAAGCTCATCTTAATCGACCCGAAACGAGTCGAGCTTACTCTTTATAACAAAATCCCTCACCTGCTCACTCCAGTCATCACTGACCCAAAAAAGGCAATCTTGGCCCTCAAGTGGGCAGCTAAAGAAATGGACCGACGTTATGACATCCTCGAGTCAGAGTCCGTGCGAGACATTGATTCTTACCACAAGACCGTCTTAATGCCGGAAATGAAGAAGCTTGAGAAGCGGGACGGTGAAGTTGCCGATGGCGAAAAATTGCCCGAACCAATGCCTTACATCGCGATTGTCATCGATGAGTTGGCCGATATTATGACTTCTTATCCACGAGAATTAGAATCGGCCATTGTCCGTCTTGCCCAGATGAGCCGTGCCGTCGGTATTCACCTGATTCTTTCGACCCAGCGACCATCAGTCAATGTTATTACCGGTCTTATTAAAGCCAACGTGCCGGCTCGAATCGCCCTCCAAGTTTCGTCCCAAATCGACTCCCGTACCATTCTTGACACCGGTGGTGCCGAAAAACTTTTGGGTGCCGGTGATATGCTTTATCTCTCTGGCGAAATGTCCAAACCCGCCCGAATTCAATCGGCCTTTATCTCTGAAACTGAAGTTAAAAAAGTTGTAAAGTTCTTGGCCCAAAGCTACGAGACCGAAATTCCTCAAGATATCACTGCAATCCCCGGCCAAGGCAATGGCGATAGTCTGATATTCTCTCAAGTTTCTTTTAACGACGAAGAAGCCCTTGAAGATGACGACGAACTTTATGAGCAGGCGCGCGAGGAAGTGTTGCACGCCGGCAAGGCTTCGACTTCCTACATTCAGAGAAAATTGCGCGTCGGTTACGCCAGAGCTGCTCGCTTGATGGACATCTTAGAGGAACGCGGTGTTATCGGACCGGCTGATGGTGCCAAGCCTAGAGAGGTTCTAATCGGCAAATCAGAGGAAGCCGATTTCGGCAAGACTCCGGAAGACAGCTCGGCCCCAAAAGTAGAAAATTAATATGGGAACCCCTCGCAAAGCTGCCTTCTACCTCCGAACCGCCTTAATTACCATCTTTGTTCTATTTATCGCCGGCTATGCCTTCTATCAGTCCAAGAACCTGCGCGAAGGACCTCTACTTATGGTTGATACGCCTTTAAACGGATCTTTGGCCACAACCTCCCTAATCACCATTGCCGGCACCGCCAAAAACATCACGGCCATATCTCTAAACGGCCGAGCAATTTATGTCGACGAAACCGGCCATTTTGATGAAAAATTGCTCCTCTCATACGGCTATAATATAATTACGCTCAGTGCAAAAGATAAGTTTGGCAGAAGTGTCAGTAAGAAATTAGAATTGGTTTATAAATAATTATTAATTAATCTAAAATTTTGAATTTTGATTTGTCATTTTACATTTTGAGATTTGAATTTTACATTTAAAATATGGCCTTCAAGAAAAAAGTAAAGGAAGCAAAAGTCTCAGGAGCGAACATTGACGATACCTTGGCAGCAATCCGAACGAAATTCGGCGACGACTCAATCATGAAACTTGGCGAAAGGCCAAAAGTTGATTTAGATGTCATCCCAACCGGTTCAATCGGCTTGGACGCCGCCCTCGGTGTCGGCGGTGTCCCACGCGGCCGAATTATCGAAATCTTCGGTCCAGAATCATCCGGCAAAACCACTCTCGCCCTTCATATCGTTGCCGAAGCCCAGAAAAAAGGCGGTATTTGTGCCTACGTTGACGCTGAGCATGCCATGGACCCAGAATACTCGCGCAAGCTGGGTGTTAAAATTGATGATCTCCTACTCTCCCAGCCGGATACCGGTGAGCAGGGCCTGGAAATTACTGAAAGCTTGGTACGCTCCGGAAAAATTGATGTTATTGTCATCGACTCAGTTGCGGCGCTCACCCCGAAGGATGAGATCGAGGGTGATATGGGTCAATCGCATGTCGGCAAACAGGCCAGGCTAATGTCTCAAGCTCTCCGCAAACTTACCGCCATTGTCGCCCGCTCCAAAACTATCGTCATCTTCATCAATCAAATTCGTATGCAAATTGGCGTGATGTTCGGTAACCCCGAAACAACTCCTGGTGGCAAAGCTTTGAAATTCTACACTTCGATCCGTCTTGATGTTCGCCGAATTGCCCAAATTAAAAAGGGCGAAGAGATTGTCGGTGGCCGAGTTCGAGTTAAGGTCGTTAAAAACAAAGTCGCGGCGCCATTCAAACAGACCGAATTCGATTTGATGTACAACGAGGGCATTTCCCGCGAAGGTGAAATTATTGCATTGGGCGAGAAATTCGGCTTGATTAAAAAAGTCGGTCAATCATACAAATATGGCGAGCTCTCGCTTGGTCGCGGCTATGACGCCACCCGTCAATTCTTGAGAGACAAGGAAAACAAGAAAATCGCCGAAGAAATTTTAAAGCAAATCAAGACAACCCTTAAAGATGGCACCGCCATTGCCGGAGCTCCAGAGCCAGACGCTAACGAAGAATAATCCTAGACAAAATTAGACAACTATGAAAAAACATCACTTAATGCCCAACACAGGTAGGACATCTAGTCAGATTCTAATGTTATCGGCAGTCATTACCGTCGCCTTACTTTTGATTTTTTTGATCTCTGCCTCCAGAAGCAATCCCTACGCGGGTCTAGTAATTTTCGCTGCGCTAATTATTGGTCCAGTGTTTATCTTAATTTTTGCCATATTTTCTAGTTCACTCGATAGCCAGAAAACCACACTGAACTCATCCCCAAATGGACACAGGTCTGTAAGACAGAAATATCGTTGGACGGCAATCCTCGTGGTAATTAGTTTCCTCGCTAGTACTATATATTGGGCCGATAGCGAATTTTTACTTTTTCTTCCCCCATTTTTAATTGGCTGGAGCCTAATTGTAGGCTACATAATCGACAGGGTACGCAACCGACAGATAAGAAAGGAGACTCCTACCAGCCAAAATTAAACTTGCCCTAGAGAAAAGTCTAGGCTAGAATGGCCTTTGTCTATTTGATTTATTATTATCTAAACCCTAAACCTGCCTACCGGCAGGCAGGCGCTAACCCCTAAACCCTTCCCAATGGCAATGCTTGAATACAATGAGGTCACTGAGCGAAAATATATCGTCTACGAAGGCGCGCCGTATGAAGTGCTATCTTCTCATGTATTTCGCAAGCAACAACGCAAGCCGGTGAACGCTACCAAGCTTAAGAACCTGATTACCGGCAAAGTCACCGAGGTCTCTTTCCATCAATCAGAGAAAATCGACGAAGCTGAGATCAACAAGAAAGAGATTAAATACTTGTACAACAATCGAGGCGAATGGTGGTTTGCCGATCCAAAAGATCCTGCCAAACGCTTCCCTATCAAAGAAGAGCTAGTTGGGCCGGGTGGCAAATTCCTAAAGGCCAACAACCTTGTCGACATGCTCACTTTCGGCGAAGACGAGGATGTTCAAATCCTGGGCCTAAAATTACCAATTAAAGTGGAGCTAAAGGTCACCGAAGCCGCCCCTGCTGTCCGTGGCGATACAATTTCCGGCGGTAGCAAGCAAATCACCCTCGAGACCGGCGCCGTTATCAATGCTCCGCTTTTCATCAAAGAAGGCGACATTGTGAAAATTAATACCGATACTGGCGAGTATTCGGAACGCGTTAACTAGGGATTAGCGTTTAGGGGTTAGGGTATAGTTACAACAAAAAACTCCCGAGAATTTATCGAGAGTTTTTTGTTAAAAATAGAGACAGATACTCCTAATTTGAATCTGGTGTCAGGTTTTTAAGTCCATCTACTCTTGCAGCTTCAGCATCAAAATCTATAGCCTGTAAGGCTCTTCGGAGATTTGTAAGTTTGATAATGTTTGCAGCTGAATCATTTTCTTGTATTTCACCTGTGCGGGTAATCATTGCTTGAGTGTATTCCCAGCCATTTGACCGGGCATTTTCAACTAATTTTTCCTCCGTATCCTGACCAATCAAAAAATCGGCGATCCTTCTCCCTGCTGTCTCAAGATCAAGACTAACTTTGTCAACTGTCTCTGAGGCTTGAGGATTTTCAACATTCATGACAATAAATTTATTAAGGTTAATTAATTAATTGTACCCCTGTCACCATAAATAGCAACAATCAAAAACCGCCTTGGCGGTTTTTGATTGTTGCTGACTAAACCCTAGACGCTAACCCCTATAACCTTACCTTGAAACGTAAGGCAAAAGTCCCATAAAGCGAGCTCTCTTGACGGCTTCGGCCAGCTTGCGCTGGAAAGTTGCCGAAATCCCGGTTCGCTTCCTGGCCAAGACACGACCGTGAGGATTGAGGAACTTCTTAAGAAGTTCGATATCCTTATAATCGATGTGCTTGATATTATTTTGCGTGAAATAGCATTGTTTCATAAAAGTTTGTAGTGAGTAGTGGGTAGTTCGTCGTTGTCCCGAACAGAGGCTAGACTAACAAATTGGTCACGAAAAGTAAAGCTGTCTTTGAAATATTCGTGTCATTCGTCCTAATTCGTGTATTGGTGTCGTGGGCTAAAAAGGAATATCCTCGGCATTAATCTCCTCGGTTGGATACTGGATTGTCTCCAACTCTTCAGCCTTAGCAGGAGCCTTTGAATCTTTAGGGACAGAATCGGTCTTGCTATAACTGCCACCACCGCCACCGGCCGATTTTGGACCAAACTGAATCCGATCTGCCACCACCTCGGTCCGATATTTCTTCTCGCCAGTCGACTTATCATCCCAACTGCGAGTTTGAATTCGGCCCTCGACAAAAACCCCACTGCCCTTCTTAAGATACTGGTGAACTGTTTCGGCCTGACGCCCGAACACTACGATATTGTGAAAATCGGCCTGCTCTTTTTTGTTGCCGTCTCGATCTTTAAAAACTCGGTTGGTGGCCATACTGAAGCTCGTCACCTGCATGCCGGAAGGCAAAGCTTTCATCTCCGGATCGCGAGTGATATTACCGTAAAGTAGGACCTTGTTGATATACATCCCGTTAGAGATAGGAAGTGCTTTTTAAATCACCGCCTATTTGATTAAAATTGTTATAAAATTGCGACTTTTAAATTAATGCGTAATTTGCAAGCACTTCCGTAGAATCCAACTGATAGCCACCCTACCAAATAAACATAAACATTATAACAGCCCGCTCAAAAACTTAACAGCACATCTCTAACGGGATACATAATAGTTTGAACTGGTAATGATTAATTAGGCGAATTATATCAACAACCCCAGATAAAAACTAGGACGAATCACATTCGTGTCATTCGTCCTAATTCGTGTATTGGTGTCGTGTGTATTATTCAGCGACCAGCTCCGCAATCGTCTTGTCGAGCTCGGCTTCGGTCATTTTTGGTCGATCTGGGGCCGGAGTTTCAGTCTTTCTGGTCTTGCCGACATTCTCGATTTTCGGGGCAATTTTTAGCCCAACCATCGTATTTTCTCTGACTGTCGAAACGATAATGTATCTTAGAACCTTCAAATTTGAATCCAGAGCCTTCTTTAGGTTCTCCTGGGTCTCAGCCCCACCCTCAAACTTAATCCAGCCGAAATAGGCGTTGTTGTATTTTTGATAGACGGCGTTGATTTTCTTTCGCATTTGGTAGGCCAAAACGCGCAATTTAGGCATTTCCTCGGAAATAAAGGTTACACCCTGCTTTTCAAGGACATCTTTAATGGTTGTAAACTCTTTGCCCAAATCAGCCTCATCAATCGTTGGGATTAGAAGAAAACCGACTTCGTAGATTTGTTTTTTGGAATCAGACATTGTTTTTGCGTATAGGCATATAGGTTAGCACAACCCCAAACTTGAAGCAAGTTTGGGGTTGGAATTAAGAATTAGGAATTAGGAATTAAAGAAAATCAAAGAAAAACCTCCCCAAACTTCGGGGAGGCTGAATCAGTTCAGGGCGTGTTCCGGCCCAAATGACTGGCCATGTCGTGTAACCTCTTTACCTTTCTCTGATCCTCGAATTCCTGCTCAATTTTGAATATCCCCGCGTCCGCCGCACGCTTTTTTTCACAATAGCGGTGAACTGCATCGCCAAGACTCTCCCACAAACCACCTGGATTGATTTCGATGATCTGAGCACTTGTCACTGATTTCAGTTCGAGAAGTGACTCCGTAGTCTCATTGAAAATCAGGACCTCTCGAGCCTGGCGATAATTAACCCTTTTCTTATCATAACCGTAGCCGATAAGGACGCTGAACCAATTCTTGGTCAGCCGAGAAATCCCTACCACCAGACAGACACCGTCAAAATGAGACGTGACGTGGCACCTGGCCAAAGAACCGAGCTCGACAATCACCGCCTGGTTGGCCAAACCTGATTTCTGAAAAGGTTGGCTGTATCTAACATTGGGCTTATCATCCGCAATCGGATGAGTTGCACCCTCATGTGACCCTCCGTCCAGTTCGACACTCCCAATTTCCGGCAGGGTCAGCCTGTCCAAAAGCGGAACAATCGCCATTCGGCGCGCTTCCAAGAGACTCACCCACTGTTTCTGACTTAACGGTTCAGACTGCAAGAAAGCAGTCATCGGTGGCGGCGTACAAAGATCTTGCGCCAATACAGGTTCTTTAGGCATACCTAACCTTTCTTTTTGTTTACCCGAACAGTTTTTAGTCTGTTTCGAGTGCTTGTTGTACTTAGTCCTTCAGGCGTACCCTCTGGACATTCTTGTTTAAACTACATCAAGAAAAAAATCTGTCAAGGTGCTGTGAGTAGCGTATCGGCGCCTCTCCGAGTCCCTCCATTAGTCACTCCATAAAACCTCATACATTTTTCTCGCGACCGCGAGAAAAATGTATGTAGGATTAAAGCAATAATTGGACTCGGCAGACCGACCGGTCTGGGCGAAAATCGCGCAAAATTGAGAACGTGGGACAAGATTAAGCAGAAAATCAGACTATTGGCTCAAACTGAAAAAGGTTTTCGTGTTCTGGACCAACTGGGCTCGGACTTTTTCAAAGTCTTCGCCCCGAATTTCAGCAATTTTTTTGACCACCTCGACTACATATAAAGGTTCGTTCCTTTTCCCCCGATATGGTGCCGGGGTGGCAAAGGGCGCATCCGTTTCAGACATAATCCGATCGAGTGGCGCATTTTTAATCACCTCGTCATAATTTCTGGCAAAAGTGATTGGTCCATCAAAAGAAATATAAAATCCGGCAGCCAAAATAGCCTTCGCCTCTTCCCAACTGCCGGCAAAAAAATGAAAATCTGCTTTAAGTGCGCTTTTGGCTTTCAAAATTTCCAAAGCTTCAAGATAAGCCGACTCACTTTTGCCGTTTCGAACATGGAGCATCAGTGGCTTACCAAACTCAATTGCCAAATCGATTTGTTTTTCAAAAATACCTTTTTGAAAGGCAAGGCGCTCGGCATGAAAATAATCCAACCCACACTCCCCGATCGCCACCACTTTCGGGTCGCTGGCTAATTTTTTATAAAAATCATAATCAAATTCATCCGCTACGCCATGAGGTGACGGATGCTGACCGACCGTGGCAAACATGCTCTCATATTTATGAGCCAGCTCAACCACCTCGGCTGAGGTCTTCCGATCTACTCCAACATTTATAATTCCCACCCCCGCCTCTTGTGCTCTCTTGATTACCGCCCCTTGGTCAATATCAAAATCCGCAAAATTAACATGCGTATGAATGTCGAAATATTTGACAGATTCAAAATTCATGATTCAAGAATTAAAATTGGATCAATTACAATATAGCATAGAAAAACCGCCCCCATGTTTGGAAGCGGCTGAAACCAGACAGGTCAATACCGTCACTGAAACAAGCCCGGCCAAATCCGGTCGGACAACTCCTTGAGCTGACTCAGGGTCTCGGGATTTAGACTGCCTCGACGACTAATATAATTATTGGCCCAAGCCGGATCATAGCCGGCACTACGAAGGACCTCCTGCATCAGAAGACGCCTCACTTCCGGCAAAGCGAACTCACAGCGAGAGATTCTTAATGGTTTTCTCTCTTGGCCAACATAGATACCGAAAGCATTATTCCAATGACTGGTTTCTGGGAACCAACTGAAAGACGCTGACGAATTCTCAATTATAGTTGCATACCTGCAGCCACAAGAGAGGGCCGTACTTGCCATACCAATTGCAGTACCCAAATCAACACCACAATTACTTTTGAGATAAATAATGAGGGCGTCCCAATATGGCAACCGAGTAGCAACTTCAGCTTCTCGCCTTTTTATTGCCCTCTTAATATGTGGCACTTGCACCGGAGTCGGAGCACTTGGATGATCTTGATTCCATCTTTCCCTATCAAAATTATACTTGACCTTAATCAAGTCAAAGGCCTCGCTAAAACTACTTGCCATAACAATTTCAGTTTGGGGCCATTGCTCTCTTGCATTTTGGGGAATATCAATTAGATCAACCACTAATAATCTCTTCATGGTTTTCCTTTCAACGAACTAAATACACCGCCCAATTCTGGGCGGTGTATCAAGGAGATTTTCCGTTATTTCTCGAGCAAGCTCGAGAGGTATCTGTCCCGCACACGCGGGGTGGAATTGGCACCTTCCTTTTCGGGGGTTGCCGGCAGAGTTTCGGGCCATAACCCTTAACACCTCTGCACTCTTGATACACCTGTGTATTACTGACTTAAGTTTACCGAAATTAAAGAGGGTGTCAATCTTTTCTCGGAAATAGCGGCTTCTCCGGCATTGTGCCAGACTTGATCAGATTTTGAATAGTTTTAGCGGTTTCAGGCATGACTGGTTCGAGCATTGTGGCAATTACAAACAAATGAACCAGCAAGAATTCGACATCCTTTTCCCCTGCCAATTTGTTGGTCTTAATTTTTTTGAATGGCTGTTCTTTTTGGATGAAGCCGTCGAGATATGAAATTACATCCCAAATCGCGTTGGTTGATTTCTGAAAGTCAAAAATCTCTAGCTCTTTTTTGTTAGCTTCGTAAAAGACTTCTGTGTCACTAAATAATTTTTTATCTTTCAGCAACTCGTCCTTAAAAGCCACGCCGTTTGCAGTGGCCATTTTAAGCACTCGGCTCACCAAATTACCCAAACCGTTGGCCAAATTGGCGTTGTAAGCGTCTTTAATAGCTTCGGCCGTCACATCTGTGTCCTCAAAAGGGTTGACGTGTCTGGCTAAGAAATATCGTAAGGCTTCGGTGCCGTATTCTTTGACCAGAACATAAGGGTCAATCACATTACCGAGGGATTTGCTCATCTTTTGGCCACCGCTCGTGATAAAGCCGTGAATAATTATCTGCTTGGACGCCGGTAGACCGGCTGACAAGAGCATCGCCTGCCACATCGCCGACTGTTGGCGCAAATTATCTTTGCCAGCAAATTGTACAACCGGCCACCACTTCTCGAACTTGACCATATCAGTCGGCCAACCGATTGCGGAAATATAATTTACCAAAGCATCAAACCAGACATACATCACCTGACTATCGTCGCCCGGCACTGTGACACCCCAAGGCATTTTACTTTTCAAACGAGAGATGCTGAAATCTTCGAGTCCCCTGGAAACAAACGCCCTGATTTCGTTTTGACGACTCGCAGGCAGAGTAAAATTCGGATTTTTCTCATAGAGTTCGAGTAAGGCCTTTTGATATTTGGAAAATTTGAAGAAATAATTTTCTTCGTCAATAATTTCGATTTTCAAATTGGGATGAATTGGACATTTGCCATCTACGAGCTCAGAGTCCGTCTTTTCGAGCTCACAACCAACACAATACTTGATTTTATATGCTTTTTTATAAATATCACCGGCTTTTTCGCATTTTTCCCAAAATGCCTGCGCCGCTTCGAGGTGATGCTTATCGGTAGTACGAATAAAATTTATCTCCGGCAGTAACCCTAGTGCACCTTTGAGATTTTTAAATTTTTCGGCATATTCATCGACATAAGCCTGAACCTCCTTACCCTCTTCTTCGGCCTTGCGATAAATCTTTACCCCGTGCTCATCCGTGCCAGTATTGAAAAACACTTCGAGCCCCTGAAGTTTTTGAAAACGCGCCCAGATGTCGGCCTGGACAATTTCCAAAGCAAAACCGATGTGCGGATCGGAGTTTACATAAGGCAGAGTAGTTGTAAGATAGCAGGTCTTTTGACCGGATGATTTAGACATAGCAACTTTAGGTAAAACTTAATTTTGCGGTTCAGCGGCCATTTTTTCCATTGCGGTAAATTTTTCGCGTTGAATATCGTGAAAATATTCCATAAGAGCGGCCGCAAAAGGTACTGCGAGAATAATACCCAAGAAGCCGGCCAATTTGCCACCGATAATCAAAGCTAGGATTACGATAATCGGTGAGATGCCGACAATTTTTTGAACAACTAGCGGATAAATCAAGTGATTTTCAAATTGTTGAACGATGAGGTAGAGACCGGCGATCAATAGACCGGTGGTCAAACCGCCACCATCGAAAATACCGGCCAGAATCGCTGGAATAGCCGCCAAGATCGGGCCGAAAACGGGAATCAATTCAAAGATACCAGCCAGAAGGGCTAAAAGCAAAGCATTCTTGACACCAATAATTGTTAAGCCTAAATAAACCAGAATCGCGATAATCACACTCAAAAGTAGCTGGCCCTGCATCCAATAACCGATTTTATCGCGAGTTCGCACCCAAAGTCCGACGACATACTTCTGGCTTTTAAGCGGAGTAATGACTTTCAAAAAATTACTGACCCCGTCTTCCTGAACCGCCAAATAGAACGAGAGCACGACAATCAAAATAAAGGAGAAGGCGCCGCCGAACACCAAGCTGACAATTTTAACAAATCCTTCACTGGTATTTGAAAGCATTGACTGGATATCGCCGACAATTTGTTCGAACGAGAAGCCGGAAGAGAAGGTGGAAAGACTTTGAGTGGCAACTAGAGACTGGCTTGGCTCAATCGGACTCCATAACTTAATTTTATTCAGGTACTCGGGAGCCTTGGTCAAAAAGTTTGAGGCTTCATTAAGAACCGACGGCACCAGGAGATAAAAGACCCCAGCCAAGATAATGGTCGCGACCAAATAAACGACAAGCACGGCCGCTACTCGATGGACATTGTGCTTTGTAAACCACTTGGTCGCCGGCTCGACAGCCGAAGCAATCACGATGGCGGTCAAAACTACCAGTACAATGTCTCGAATTGAATAAAGCAGGAATAAAAAGACCACAAACAAAATAGTCTTAATAATCGTGCCGGAATTTATCCTAATGTTGATAATAGAATCGTCGCGCATGTGAGCAAAATCTAACGATAGACCAACTGATAACTAAAACCATTGTATCACTATATAAACCCCTACACCAAGAGCGTAGGGGTTTATACTAGCTCCTTGGCTCGGAAATGAAAAATTCTAGATTTTCATTTCACTCGCCCTACCTCGCTAATAAACCCCAAAACGGAAGAAAGCTTTTTTTCCTCTTTGACTTCGCCAACGACCGCCAAATTCAAGCGATTATTTTGAAAAATCTCTTCAGCGACTTCCCTAATCTGCTCAACTTTGACCTTTTGAATTTCCTTGGCGATTTCATCAGGCTTTTTAATCTGCTTTTTCAAAAGTTCCTGGTAACCATAAAACTCGGCCAATTCATCGGAGGATTCGAGGCCAAGATACATCGTCCCAATTAAATAGTCCTTGGCCTTCTGCAATTCTTCTGGCGGTACCGGTTCGGTCTTAAATTTTCGAAATTCCTTTAGCAACACTTCGAGCACCTCAAAAAGTCGATTTTTATCAATCCCTGCCGAAACTGCCAAATGACCGTGATCCGTGTACAAATCGGTCTCAGCCCGCACATAGTAGCAGACCCCCATCTCTTCCCTTAATTTCACAAACAGGCGCGAGCTCATCCCAGCACCCAAAACTGCGGCCAAGAGTTTGAGGGCCGGATTGCGCTTATCCCCGACAGGAAAAGCCCTCACCCCCAACACCAGATGCATCTGATCGGTCTTTTTTTGTCGCACTCGAACAGTTGGCTTATCCTGCTTCTCTGTGACCGGCTTTTTCTCCGCCTTGGCCAAACTGTCAATTCCGGCAAATCTTTTTTTAATTCCCGAAATAATAGATTTTTCTTGGAACTGGCCGGCGACAATCACAGTAGTCGCACCCGCCACATAGTGTTTTTTACGATAAGCCACAAAATCTTCCCTCTTAAAAGAGCGGACATTATTTTTCGTGCCGGCAATATTCCAACCGGCCGGCTGATTACCGAAAAGCGCTTCCATAAAAATATCTTGAACCTGACGATGAGGCAGGTCTTCATACATATTGATTTCTTCCACAATCACCCCTTTCTCCTTTTCCAGTTCGATAGCCGGCAAAGTCGAATTAAGATAAATATCCGAAACTATGTCTAAGATCTTGCTAGCATGCTTGGCATCAGCCTTGGCATAATAGCCGGTAAATTCTTGAGCCGTAAAAGCATTATAAATTGAGCCGATTCCGTCCAATTCGCGACTAATATCGGTCGGTTTTGGCCTCGCAACAGTACCCTTGAAACACATGTGCTCAAGAAAGTGCGAGAGACCGTTTTGCGGTTTAGTCTCATACTTGGAGCCAGCTTCGACCATCACCAAAACCGTGACTGTCGGGTTGGCCGGCATCGGAATAGTAATGATTCGCAAACCATTTTTTAAAGTAGTTTTTTTAAATTTCATAATTTTAATCGTCACAAATATCCTACCGATTCAAACTGGTTTTAACTGCCAACGGTTAACTTTGTAAAGGCTACTTACCTACCACCGCCTCTGCCTCCTTAAAGAACGGGTCAGTAGCTAGGCGAGTGGTAAAACCCACTTTCGTATCCCCGACCAAACTGCCGGTAAAACTATCGAGCCCGCTCGAGATAATATCGTCGGTGATTTTGGCCGCATTGCCAATCTGACTGACACTCGGTGTAAAGGCGATTTGAAACGCTACCTGTCTTGATGGCAAACCGAAACCTGCACCAGCCGGAACATTGCCGACATTCCAAACCACCTGCCCACCCAATTGGTTAAAGCTGACATCCGAACCGTCCGGATCAACTTTACCGACAAAACGGACATAGGGCGGCAAAGCTGTCGTCACCTTAACATTGGAAACGGCGTTGGTCGGATTATTCAAAGTCCAGACCACTGTGTAAGTAGTTTCCTGATCGGCCTTGGGTGGCAACGGCCCGGTGTTAGTAAACGGACCGGAATAATAATATAAATTGGAGATTAAGGCCAAGTTCGAATTCACCCTGACACGCTTGGTCAAAGACGAATCAACCGCCTCCGGAACATTGTTCTCGCCACTTCTAAATCCACGAGCCCCGACAATCACAGAAATTTCTGGGTTAATCAAAGGGCTACCAAACGAGCTCGTCGTCGGTAAGGCAGAAAAACCAAAAGATAAGCGCCCAGTACCGCCCGGTTCAACTGAATTTAATTCGTCGACGGTGCTCGCATCCCAGACAATCGTGTTGTCACTTGAGCGGTAAAAACCGCGCTCGGCCGAAACGGAACTACGATCCAAAGCCGAGCCGTCCAGCTTTACCGAAATAGCCAGAGCGGTAATTTTTTCTGAAGTGTTATTTTGCCAGACTAAATCGCCTCTAATCAGCCGTCCAGCTTTAGTGGCATACAAATCGCCGGTTTCGCCGTTTAAGGAGAGGTTGATGCCAATGAACGGCTTCTTGATAGCAACCGTCTGTGGCACACTCAAAAATACGGCACCGATGATCTTTTCGTCGGTCAAACTTTGGGCACCAACATCGAATCTAAACACCTTCTCCTCTCCATCCTGACCGTCAATCGTGCCACTAAAACTGACAGTACGTTTTGACTGTGGCGCCAGATCTCCCAAGAGCCAAGTATTCTTTCCATAAGAAGTATCCGGCGAAGCATTCTTATAAGTAAAACCGAATGGGTAATCGGCCGAAAGCATGACACCTCGCAAGGTCTCGGTGCTATTTGAGGCCACCGTGACTGAGACCGCGACATCTTGTCCAGCATTGGCTTCGGTTAGAGAACTAATCTGAACAGTCACCGGTGCCGAGCTAATCACGATATCATATACTTTTTCTTTATAGAAGATTGCATTGGAACCAGCCACCCGATATTCAAGAGTGAACTTAATCATCTGCTTCGAATTTTCTTCACCAAAAAGTACCGACTCCACACCCTGATTGACAACTTGACCGGCCGAAATGTTGCCGACTGAAATTCTGGCCCGTTTCAGTTCAGTATTCAAATCGTTGGGATTTCTGGCGCCGGAGGGATACTCAACAATCAAATCAGCATCCTCGAGAGTGGTGGAATTGTTGTTGCCCATCGATAAGTTCAACGCCAGTTTTTCTCCACCGGCGATTGAGGCCGGCCCGGCAATATTTAGGTCAATTTTATTGTTCGAGACCACATTGCTACCGCCTGTAAAAACAAAAACTGCCGTAAAAATCGCCACCAAAAAGAAAATTACTGCTCCAATAAAAATTTTGTAGCTCAAGCTCAAACCGGCTTTCGGAGTCTTCGGTGTTGGCAATTCTGATCCATGCTCCCAGTCACTGCCGACTGTTCGGCCTTGGCTGGAGCTAGTCATAATTGGTCGGCGTTTAATTGAAAAAGTCTTCTGTTTGCGAGAATAAAGACTCCGCTCCAATTCGTTGATCTGATTCAAACCGGCAGCCTCCTCGGCACCGTGACTTTTTTCCTCTTTAGCTTCCTTCATCTTGTTGAAAATTATAGCACGCTTGCAGGCAGATGGTATTCAGCATTTATCATTCCCTTTCTCTCTTTCCCATACTTATACCTATACTTTATACCTATACTCTCTACAACTGAGTCTCCTGAAGCGACTGGTTAATCATCGAGAGAGCTTGTTTTTTCCAACTGCCCATTTTAACCAAAACTTCCCCGCTCCAAAACGGTGAAGCTACAAATTCCTCAACTTCCGGCGAACTGCCGAGATAGCCCAAAGAATGAAGCAGGCGCAAAACCAAAATGTACTCTAAATTTGTCAGCTCGCTTGAATCAAGCGATTGACTTTGGAAAAATTTGACCGTCTCGGATAGATGGTCAAAAAGTTGCTCATTTTTCTCTTCGCCGTGAAGTAGACGCCGGAGCAAATTAAAAACACGAGCCAGAATTGCCAGAACAGGTTTTTGACCCTTGAATTCAGTGAACAGGCTTTGCTCGTGGCCGACATTAGTAATCCGCCAATGTTCTTTGCCTCTGACCAAAGTAATCTCAACCAAATTAAATTCCTGCAATTTATAACGCAGTTTGGATTTTAAAAACCTGACACCTTGAGCCGAGGCACGGAGTAAACCAAAATCTTTGGTGAAAATCGTGTAAAGCTGATTAGACTCACCGCGGGGTGAACTCTTAAGGATAAAAGCCGGAGTGGTGTAAATGGTGTACATGGAGAAGTGAGTAGTGGGTAGTGAGTAGTTTGTAGAAAGAGAAGAGAAGAGGAAAAAGAAATCGAAAAGACATTTAAATTTTCAACATCGGCAACAATGCCTCAAGAACAATTGGCAGACTTTTATAGCCATCTTCGGAACCGAAGTGTCCGGCGCCCTTAATCATAATTTTCTTGGCGCCGAGATCGCGGGCAAATTTCAAACTTTCGGCCAGAGTCACCACTTCATCATTGTCGGAAAAGATATTGATAATTTTTTTGGCATGACTTTTGGCTTTTTTTAGATCAAGTGGCAAAGAAACAAATTCCGACACCTCAGGAATACCGATATCGCCGGAAAAACCGCCAACAAAAATACAACCGCCGATTTTGACCTTAGGATTAAGAGTCTCCAGCAATCTCAAAACCGCATTACAGCCCAAACTGTGAGCTACAAAAAAGGTCTCTTCGTCGGCTTTACCTACATAATCCTTCAGATATGAGAGCCACCCCTTAACCTTAGGTGCGGCCGGATTTGGTAGATACGGCGCCTCAACTTCAATGTATTTAGCCTTGAGCTCGGCAATTAGCCACGGAAACCAGTTGTTGTGAGGGTGACCATCCCAGCCGTGGATTAGAAAGACTTTTGTCATTCCTCCAGTATACTCGCCCGCCGTTTGAGAGACAAACGGCGGGCGGGCAAAAGAAAATCCCCGGTCTGCGTAAGCAAACCGGGGATCAAAGGACTAGCTCTTCAAAAAACTGGTGTTCACCGCAACCCTAGCACTGTGAATTCCCCATTCTAATTTCTGATTTTGCTTACACCAACTCAATCCATCATATCCAAGGTAACAGACAGAGTTATAACCATGTGAACCCCAGATGGAGCAAAAAATGGTATTTGGAAAAACTATTCTAGATACATTTTTAGGCAAATATTTCCAATTCTCCCACTTTGCGTAAAAATCGAACATGCAGGCGTTCATCGCGCCGGGAAGTTTTTGTCCTCTGGCAATGAGCTCCCTGACATTATTATGTGGAACCTCGCCACCATCGAACACATCGACTGTCGCAAGTCTTGACGGGTCAACTACTCCACCCGGAATGTGCTGGACGATCGGATTCTCCTGATCAGCCCAGCTGGGAATCCTTGGGGCAATATCGCAATTGACCATACCACGCGCGGTTTCCTTTAATTTTTCCAACCTCTTTAGGATAACACCAGGATTAGTGGTACCTCCCAAAAAATCAGACCGCAGTTGTCTTTCAAGCGAAGCATAAGCTTTAATTTGCTCATCCGTCGGCTCATGTCTTGGGTCATCCATAATAAACTCCTTTCATTGGAATTTTAAGAAGTAACATCTATTTTGATAATGCACCCAAAAACACCATCTGTCAAGGATTTAACCAGCCATATTTATAGCCATACTTTACCACCCTACATAGGTCTGGCCTATGTAGCTTAGATATCGAGTCGGAAGACGAGGCCATCCACCACAGTTTCGATTCCTTCGGAGAGAACTGGAACAAAATTTAATTTAGTGGCGGTCGTTGAAGTTATTTCTTTTTCATATTTTTTAAGAAAAGTCTGACCGGCTTCGCTGGTAGCAACTGAAAGATTTTTTATCTCGCCAGGATTAAGATTCTTTTGCTTTCTTAGTTCTTGAACCGCCCGGACAAAATCGCGCACACTGCCCTCCTCCTTAAGCTCCGCTGTAATGTTGGTATCGAGCTCCACCGTATCATGGCCGGTCTCCCCCCAAACTACCGCTTTCACATTCACCTCATCGGCAATAAGCGCGAGCATTTCCGGCTTATCTTTAATCTTCGAACTATGAATATCGAAAGTCAGCTTCGCCAAAGGTTGGCGAACCTTCAAGTTGGCTTTGGCCCGAGCTTCTAAGCCGAGTGAAACCACCTTTCTCACCTCCTGCATCCCTTCCAAAACTTCCGAACTTCCCGACTTCTTAACTTCTAAACTAGCCTCCGGCCATTTCTCCAAATGAACACTCTGAAAATCATTCAAACCTTTAACATTGTCGTACAAGTATTCCGCAAAGAACGGGGCAACTGGAGCCAAGAGCTTGGCAAACTGTGCTAGCACAAATCTGGTCGCCGCCAGGGCTGATTGTTTATCAACCTCATTGGCGCCTTTAAATCTATCTCGCGAACGCCTCAAATACCAAGTGGACAGATCCTCTACAAAATCTCCGATTGGTCTAACCACCTTATCCAACTCATAGCCTTCAAAGGCTTCGGTCATGTTGTCGGTTGTTTCGGTTAATCGCGCCAAAATCCAACGGTCCAAAACATTGGTAGAAGTTGGTAGTGAGGAGTGAGTAGTAAGTAGTGAGGAAGAGTACAGAAGATAAAATTGGAGAACATTGTCGAGACGGTTAAAAACTTTTTTCAAAACTTCATCAACTCCTTTTTCAGAAAAACAAAGATCTTGAGCCTTAACCACCGGCGAAGCCAAAAGGTAATAACGCAAAGCATCCATGCCGTATTTATCCACCACTTCCATTGGATCAGGATAATTGCGCAGACGCTTGGACATCTTCTGACCGTCTTCAGCCAAAACAATCCCGTTTACAATCACATTTTCATAAGGTGACCGCCCAAAAAGCGCCACACCTAAAATGAGCATGGTGTAAAACCAGCCCCGAGTTTGGTCTTGACCCTCGGCAATAAAGTTGGCCGGAAAATTCTTTTGCCTTTTCAGAAAGCCACCCGGACTGAACCGGCTTTTATCGAAAGGATAATGAACCGAAGCAAATGGCATCGAGCCGGATTCGTACCAACAGTCAAAAACCTCCGGCACCCGTTTCAGAGTCCCGCCACAAGAGCATTGGGTTTTGACACCATCGATAAAAGGCCGGTGCAAATCGATTTCAAATTCCTCGTTTCTAGGCAAAATGCGCAAGGTCACCTCTTTGACTTCGGCATTTTTTAGAAACAAATCCGGTCCATGAAAAGCGACCGCGTCTCCACGATTAAGTCCAAGGGCGGCCACTCCGATGAGCCAGGCAGGAGTATCGTGCGTCACGATTAAAATCGTTTTGCCTTCATACTTATTTTCCAACTCAAAAAGTCTCCGCCCAACTCGCTTCCTAACATCGGCCTCACTCTCCCCACCCCCCGGCCGTTCGTCAAAGCGCGCTTGCGGGCTTTTAAAGAAGGCATGATATTCAGAAATGGATTTTTTTTCAAAAACACCGAAAGAAATTTCGTGAAAACTTTCATCGACAATCACCGCTGTCTCCGGTAAATTCAGAACTTTTCGGACAATTTCCGCCGTTTCCTTGGTCCGGTTTAAAGGTGAGGTGATAACCAAATCAATCTTTTGACCCTTCAAGGCTTCGGCCGACTCAAACGCCTCTTTGACGCCAAGTTTAGTGAGACCATTACAATCAAGCAGAGAACAGACAACCCCGCCAACATTTGAGGTTGACTCGCCGTGACGCATTACTAGAAATTTGTTGCGCGGTTTCGCCTCGAGTTTCTCCAGGTCAGCCAGACTACCAACCACCTCAAGCCGAGCGCACTTGTCACAGCGCCAGACCGGCAAGGGCGCGCCCCAGAAGCGGGAGCGAGAAATTGCCCAATCGCGTGCGCCTTCGAGCCATTTTCCGAAGCGACCATCTTTCACATCTTCAGGCACCCAACTGATTCCTTGGTTTGCCTTGATCAATTTATCTTTGAGAGCGGTAACTTTTACAAACCAAGATGAAGTCGCGTAGTTGATAAGCGGAGTGTCACAGCGCCAACAAAAAGGATAACTGTGGGTGAATTTTTCTTTAGCAAAAAGCTTGCCGGCATGCGCTAGCCACTTAATTATCTCGACATCAGTTTTGGTCGGATCTTCCTTTGGTTTAACCGAAAGGCCGAGGAAATCTTTGACCTCCGGTTTGAAAACGCCATTGGTGCCAACATGCTGAACAAAAGGCAAGCTAAATTTAAGTGACAACTGATAGTCGTCCTCACCGAAGGCCGGGGCAATGTGAACAATGCCGGTGCCATCTTCGGTCGTCACAAAATCCGCCGGATAAATTTTCCAACCGTTTTCGCGATTCTTTAATTTTGAATCTTTGGCGTAATAATCAAAAAGTTGTTCATACTCAAGACCAATAAGCTCGTCCCCTTTTATAGTCTGAAGGACTCGAAAAGTTTGACCTTTAAAAACTTCCGGCAATCTGGCGCTTGATACGATATATCGTATGTTTTCGAGCTCAACCAGAGAGTATTCAATACTCGGATTTACCGCAAGCGCCGTATTCCCCGGCAAAGTCCAAGGGGTCGTAGTCCAGGCCAATATATAAGTTGGGAGCCCCGACGCTTGCCGCAAGGTCGGGGTCCCGACTCGGGCGTCGGAATTTAGAAGTTTAAACTTAGCAGTCACAGATAAATCAGTCGTATCCTTGTAGCCTTGAGTCACTTCAAAGTTTGAAAGTGTCGTCTCACAATGAGGACAAAGGTGCATCGACTTAAAACCTTCATAAATCAGACCTTTATCATAAAGAGTTTTGAATGACCACCAGACCGATTCAGTATAACTGGTATCCATTGTCCGATAATCCGCTTCCATGTCTACCCACCGACCAAGACGAGGCACAATTTTCCGCCAATCGCCGGCGTAGCGCATCACCGATTCGGCTGAAGCGCGATTAAATTTGTCCATGCCGTAATTTTCAATATCTTTTTTTGAAGATAGGCCCAGCTCTTTCTCCACCAAGTTTTCTACCGGCAGACCGTGGCAATCCCAACCCCAACGCCTAGGCACATGAAAACCCCTCATTGTTTTATAACGAGGAATGGCATCTTTAATCAAACTGGCCAAGATGTGGCCGTAGTGGGGCAAGCCGTTGGCAAAAGGTGGACCATCATAAAAGACAAACTCTTTGCCACCTTCAGTTTGTTTTAAGGATTTCTCAAAAATTTTCTCTTTTTCCCAAAAAGCTAAGATTTTTTCTTCTCTTTCAGCCACTTTGTTCTTAGCGATTTTCTGCTGATTTTCTTCCATATTTCGCTATTTTAGCATTTTTTGAACATTAAAAAAGCCCCGCTTTCTCCGGTGTAAAGGGAGAAAAGCGGGGCCGGGCCGGGCTCTAAGCAAGCATGCGCTCCTGCTTCCGCCACCGCGAGAGGCGGTACTTGGCGGCATCGAAAAACTCACGCTGATTATCCACCTGAAAGCCCTTGGACAGGAGGCTGTGCATCTCCTCGATTTTAAAGCTGGCCCTGGTCCTGCCACGAAAGTCGTGACAAGGCAAAGAAACCAGCTCTTCGATCTCGAAGGCGAGCCGATGCAAGACGCGCTGTTTCAACATTTCGAACTGCCAGTCCGAAATCGGCGCGACTGGCAGGATGGTGTTGAACAGCCTTTCGAACCGAGTCTTGTATATCCGAAACTCGGCCACAAACTCCTCGCCCTCCGGCCCTAGCTTATTCACGGTGAGAAAGTAGAGTGTCCGCGAAGTGGCAATGGCTACCAATCCAAGCACCGTTTGCCAACTCCAGCCAGTGCCCTGTGTGATCATGGTACTCACCACCAGGACTACAGCCATGAGGGCCAGAGTGTTCCAGATCACCCCCTCCTGGACAATCTTAATCATCACGAGAGCCTGCTCGAGCGTCAGCCCGTAGCATTTAGCGAATTTTTCAAGAACTGTTTTTTTCATGGGATGCCTTTCTTTTTTTCTTTTTTTAGGTTAGGGATTTCTACCTGCATTATATCATAGTTAGGCCTTATTTGTCAAGTATTCGGCCCTATCCCCTTTGCTGACAACTCTCTTGACCTGCGACTTAGAGTTGATACACTCTAGAAAGAGAAAGGGAAAATATGCCCAAATTCGGCAATTTGAGAACTCAAAAAGCACTCGCCACAGGAAAGGTCAACCTTCTCGTCCTCGACTACCAACCAATCAGTGACTGGTTGAAACATGTCGAGGCAAAGTATGGCAAACCGGTAGCAGAACTCTGCGAGAAGAAAATCAGCGCTCTCGGTCTTCGAAAGACTGATTGCGTAAACCAACTGCCCCGCGACCACCTCAAAATCATCGGGAAAGCGCGCCAGGAGCTGGCGCCGACCACACCTTAACCGTTGCAACCTAAATCGGAGCCCCGTGGCTCCGATTTTTATATTTGCCAATCAAGAAGTCATGGTCCTATCGATGAGCCCAGTTATAGACACAGGCAAAAACCCAACCGAAAATGTAGCCGACAATAGCCGTGACAATTACAAGACCGATTGCCAGACCGAAATTAAAATCTCCGACTGTAAATGGATTGGCCAACATGTGGAGCTTGAAAACGAAGTTTAGCCAAGCCTCGGCAAGGCCAAGGCCGACCATAATTGACCAGACGATGTGAATAATTCCAACGAAACTGCCAAGGGCGATTCCAATTTTATTTTTATTTAACATTTGATTTATTGTTTGATTGATTGATAAACTCGACCTTTAAAAACTTTCGAAATTTTTGATTATTGTTTCTTGGTTATTGGTTATCACCCAAGGGTTCTTAACTACATTACTTCTGGTGATTTGATACCCAATAGATACAGACCGTTTTTCATGACTTGAGAAAAAGCCCTAACCAATACTAGTCGGTAATATTCACCTTCACCCGAACCGATGATTTTTGTATTCGCATAAAAACTATTAAAAGCGCCTGCAATTTCAATCAGATAAGTAGCAATATGATGGGGTGAGAACTCCTGTTGCGCCCTTTCAACAACCTCTGGGAAACGAATCAGGTGTCGCTCTAAAACTCCCACCTCATTACAAGGTCCGGCCTTGTCGTACAAGGCCGGACCTTGTAATTTCGCCTTGCGTAAAACCGACTGGGCGCGGGCATAGGAATACTGCAGGTACGGACCGGAGTCACCCTCAAAAGAAATAGACTTTTCTAAATCAAAGATGATATCGCCACCGATGGCTTGCCTCAAAATCGAGTATTTAATCGCCCCAACCGACACCTCGTTGGCAATCCGATTCTTTTCTTCGGTCACGAGTTCCCTTTCGGCAATTTTCTCGTGGACCATTGATTCAACTCCCAGAAGTAGCGACTCCCCCGTAATCACATCGCCGGTTCGAGAAGACATCTTACCGGTTGGTAGCCGGAGCATGCCATGAGAGAGATGCTTGGTTTTCCTGGCTAATTCTGGAAAAACTAAACTCATCGCGCAGAGTAAGACTTTAAAATATTCTTTGATCTCATTTCCGGTCACCACTACCGAAATGTCATAAGAATATTTGTCGTGTTTAACCTTAGACAAACCCAACTCTTTCGCTTCATAGGTTGGCAAACCTTCCTTGTTCAGAAAAACTCTGGTATGCAGACCATGGTCTTCTCCTTTGAAAATCACTGCGCCATCACTTTTTTCAAAAACCCCGTGAGGCAGAAATTCTTCGACAACTTGTTTGCCGATTGGCCCAACTTCGCTTTCGAAGAAATAAAAATCAAATTTGGTTCCGAGCTTATGATATATCGTCTCAAAATAATCCAGACTCGCTTTCCTACCCCAATCAAAAAGCTGGTTGATTTTCTCATCACTTCGTTCGTAAACTTTCTTATTCAAATCTTGAATCTCCTTCTTGGCTTTCTCACTGTCATCTTTAGCGCCAAAGGCGTAACAGGAACCCAGAAAAGCGACCTGTTCGGAAGGATTATTACTCTTCGCCTCCGCCAATTCTTTGGCTTTGTGCTCCATTCCCCAAATCGCTTTGGCTACATGGAGACCTACATCACCTTGGTAATTGGCTCTTTTGACTTCAGCACCGGTATATTCAAAAAGCCTGGCGATTGACTCACCGATTGAATTCGACATCAGGTGACCGATATGAAATTGCTTAAAAGGATTAGGGTCGGTATATTCCACGATAACTTTTTTGCCCTTGAGAGATTGGTTTCGGCCAAAATTGCCGTCTTCGACAATTTTGGCCATCTCTTCACCCAAAAATTTTGCTGACAATTTAAAATTGATGAAGCCAGGGCCAGCCACAGAAATTGACTCAATCTCTTTTAGTTGTCTTTGGGAAATTTCTTTAATAATCAGTTCGGCCAATTCGCGGGGATTCTTGCCCACCTTCTTAGCACAAGCTAAAGCCACATTAGTCGAAAAATCTCCGTGCGACAAATCAGCCGGATGTTCCAAAACTATTTCCGGAGCTTCAATTTTTAGATTACCGAGGGCTCCGATAACCGCCTTTTTTAGTTCATTCTGTACCACAGGCTAATTCTAGCAAATTAACGAAAAAAGCTCACTCTTGAGCCTTTTCCGTCGAAATTATTTTCCTCTCAAAACCTGATCAATTTTTTGGGCAATTTTGATGAAATCCTTCTCATTTCTGCCTCTGGTAGTTTCGGCTGGTGTCCCCAATCTGATCCCTGACGGATCAAAAGGTGACCTTGTCTCACCAGGAATTGTATTTTTGTTGCAAATAATCCTGGCTTTTTCCAATTTAGCCTCGGCCTCTTTACCAGGAATACCGCTACCACCTTTCGGAGCCGTCCAAGTGTCAACCAAAATAAGATGAGAATCGGTGCCACCGGAAATAATGTGCCAACCGAGACGCTTGAGCTCACCCGCCAAAGCCTTGGCGTTCTTTACGACTTGTTTGGCATATTTTTTGAAAGCCGGACTCATAGCCTCTTTCAAGGCGACCGCTACACCAGCCACTTGGTTTTCGTGAGGCCCACCCTGAATCCCTGGGAAAACTGCCTTGTCGATTAAATCAGAAATGCTCACCAATTTACCTTTAGAATTTTCAACCGTTTTGCCCTTACGAGAAAAAATAATCGCCGCTCGAGGACCTCTTAGGGTCTTGTGAGTCGTGGTTGTCACCACATCGGCATAAGGAAAGGGCGACGGATAGGCACCACCGGCAACCAAGCCAGCAAAGTGCGACATGTCTACCATAAGATACGAGCCGGAGACATCGGCAATTTCTCGCAACTTTTTGAAATCAACAATTCGCGGGTAGGCAGTAAAACCGCCGACAATAATTTTTGGTTTTTCGGCCAAGGCCAATTTTTCCAGAGCCGGATAGTCGATAACTTCAGTTTTCTCATTTACTCCGTAAGAAACTGACTGCCAGAACTTGCCGGTAATCGAAACGGCCTGTCCGTGAGTTAGGTGGCCGCCATGAGTCAAAGACATGCCCATAATTTTCTCGCCTTTTGGTACCAGCGCCAAATAAACCGCCAGATTGGCCGGTGAGCCGGAGAGCGGCTGAACATTGGCGCTCCATTCGGCCTGATCCAGTTTGAAAAGTTTAAGCGCCCTTTTTTGGCAAAGCAGCTCAACCTTATCAATCACAGTTTGACCGCCATAGTAGCGTTTGCCGGGATACCCTTCGGAATATTTATTATTGAGCTCTGAACCTAGTGCCGTTAAAACATCCTTGGAAACATAGTTCTCTGATGGGATGAGGTTAATCACCTGCTTCTGCCTCACTCGCTCGGCCTTTATTAATTTCTCAATTTCTTTGTCCTTCATATCTTGAAATATTAGCACATTTTAAATTGGAAACGCAGGCTTGCAAAAGCCAAAATTCGGGTGCTAACTTGAGCACGAATTGGTGTGTGGGTAAACATTGTGGCCGGTCTCAAATCCTAATACAATTAGTTCCACATTAACCCCTCAAAAAATATGAAAATGAAATCCCGTTAGAGATAGGCCACCAAGATGGCCGTGCCTGACGGAAAATTCACAAGGAATTATCGAACCAAAATTTTATCACCTAATCACCAATTATGAACAAAAAAATCTCTAACGGGATGAAATCCTTAAGCGAGCGAACAGCCGATAGTCAGTATCAAGATTTGATGCGCAGCGTCTTAAAAAATGGTACCCGAACCCAAAGCCAGCAGGGTGTCGACGCCATGACACTGATTGCCCCGATGTCACTCCATTTTAAACTGGCCAACGGTTTTCCGATTCTCAACGAACGCAGTCTTAATCCTAAACGAGCCTCCGATTCCAAAAGTGTGGCCGTTTGGCAACAAGCCATTGGAGAGATTTTGGGATTTATAAACGGAGCTCGGACTCAAGCCAAGCTAGAGAAATTCGGCTGTCACTGGTGGCGCCATTGGGTGACCAAAGAAAAGTGCGAGAAGCGAGGCTTCGAGGAAGGCGATTTGGGCGATGGCTCCTACGGCGCCGCTTTTCATGACTTCCCAACTGTCGAGGGTGGTACCTACAATCAGTTCAAAAACATTATCGAACAAATCAAGGAGTATCCGCACTTGCGGACACATTTTATTTCCCCGTGGATTCCGCAATATACGATTCGAGGAAATGGTAAAAGGCAACGGGTTGTGGTGGCGCCTTGTCACGGCTGGATCCATATCAGAATTATCGACAACAAATTGACCCTGCACATGTTTCAAAGGTCTTGCGACATCCCGCTCGGCTTACCGCAAAATTTAATTCAATATGCCGCCCTCACAATGGCCATCGCTCAAATCACCGGCTTTGAAGCCTATGAATATATTCACAGCTTCTCTGATGCCCATATTTATGTCGACCAAATTCCGGCTGTGGAGGAAATGTTAGCCCGCGAGCCAAAGAGGCTGGCAACAATGTCCATTGACCCAAACATTAAGGACCTGTTCGATTTTCGGATTGAGCACTTTACCCTATCTGACTACGATCCGCACCCGGCCATTAAAGGTATTCCGGTGGCGATTTAAATTTATAAATTATTGATAACAGATAAAATTATGAATGAGCAATTTCCACAACCTGCCAGCCAACCCGCTCAAGAACAGGAACAACTTGGACAAACTCTTAAAAAATTAGCCGAGGCTACTGAAGACGCCCACCGAGAAGCCCATCTGGACAAAGCCAATTTACTGAGAAACCTAGACGAAGCTTGGAAGGAAATTATGGATGTTAACGGGATGACTCTTGAGGCCGCTCACCACAATGTGCTAGTTAGAGATGGAGCCAAACAATATGGCGACGAATGGGTTAAAATGTTGCTGGCTGACGCCAAGGCCACTTCTGGTGCAGAAAGACTGCGCAGTGTTAAGGCCCTAAACACTTTAAGACTGGTAGTCGGTGAATCGGAGTTTGACGCTCACCTAAAAGTCAATCTGAGTAATCGTGAGACAGTCGGAGAACTTTGGCGCCAAGCCGAAGAAGAAACTGGCACCGGCGGTAAAATCCGAACCTTCATTAATTTTCTGCTAGGCAAACAATGATTTCAATTTATGTCGCCATGACAAGAAATCGGGTAATTGGCAGAAACAACGAACTGCCTTGGCGCATTTCGGCTGATTTAAAAAGACTCTCCCAAACCACTCGAGGTCACAAAATAATTATGGGCCGGAAAACCCACGAATCAATCCTGAAACGATTAGGAAAACCCTTACCAGAGAGACAAACTATTGTCATCACTCGACAGAAGGATTATGAGGTTCCGGAAGACTGCATCGTGACCGATTCTATCCAAAAGGCCGTCGCACTGGTCTCACCAAGCGAAGAGGCCTTTGTTTTTGGCGGAGCAGAAATATATAATTTAGCCATCCCCTATACTGATAAACTTTACTTAACTAAAGTCGAAGCCGAAGTCGAAGGCGATGCTTACTTCCCGGAGCTGAACTGGGCCGACTGGGAGCTGACCTCAACCGAACCACACCAAAAAGACGAGAAGAACGAATTTAATTATACTTTTGAAATCTATGAGCGACGCCGCTAACAACAACCGATTTATCAATATGAAGCTGATCAGAAGAGACGACCAGCGAGAAGTCATGGAAGAGATCATGAAAAATGATCACTGTCCTTTCTGTCGAGAAAATTTGGATAAATATCACAAACGACCGATTATTAAAGAGGGCGAGTTCTGGGTCCTGACCGAAAACCAGTGGCCCTACGAGAAAACTAAGCATCAGCTCTTGGCAATCTACCAAAGGCACATTGAACATTTATCCGAGATGGACACTGAAGCCGGCGCCGAGCTAATCGAAATGTTCAAAGACGAGGCTAAAAAAAGAAAAATGGAAGGTGGCGGTATCGCTATTCGTTTTGGCGTATCCGAACACGGCAACTTCGGCAACACCGTCTTACACATCCACGCCCACCTGATTGAACCGGATATCAAAGCCCTTGGGCCGGAGGAATCCTGGAAATTTAAATTCGGTCAACCAAAAAATTATCGAAAAGATTGACAACAGTCCTCTGCTGAGTAGGATTGGGCAAGAACAATCAACCGAAAGGTTCATATGTCCCTTGACCTGTCCTTACTCGATGACCCGACTATTGGTTCACTTGGCGACTGCCGCACTCTTGAATATTATCAGGAGCTGCGTCAAAAAATCCTCAAAGGCGAGTGTCCTTTTTGCGAATTGGACACCGCGCGAAATCCAGTTCTTCTGGCGGTTGGTAATTGGCGCCTGTGGAAAAATCCTTTCCCCTACAAGCATTCCAAGCATCACTTGGTCATTGCGCACCAGAGCCATCAAGCCGATGTCGACAACCTAGCACCTGAGGACTGGAGCGCTTTTGGATCACTTTGCCGCTGGGCGATACATCGGTTCCAAATCCCCGGCGGTGGCATCGCCATGCGATTCGGAGATGCCAACTACAACGCGAGCACGATTCGTCATCTGCATGCCCACATCCAAGTACCTGACAGGACCGGCAATGTCCGGGCCACCTTTGCCAAGGACCCGACTCAGATTGCAACCTGCCGGGAACGAGCAGTGATCTTTGAGAAACTGACTCAAGGTTTTCCCATCGAACAGCTTGCCGCCTCCGAGTGCCTTCTGATCGAAGGTCGCCTCCCTGCCGAAATGGCTGAACGGCTTGAACAAAGAATTAAAGCGCTACCCTAAAGTCCAACTGCAAACTTCCCGAGTGGGAAGTTTTTTACTTTTCGCTTTCGACGTAAATTATTTCCACACCTTTAGATTTTAAAATTTTTTCTTGGTCCAAGATGCTATAACCGCCGGCATAAAAAAGTCGTTTGATGCCAGCAAAAGCAATCTGCTTGGCGCAAACCGGGCAAGGGAAAATCGTCACATACAAGTCAGCTCCTTTAAGCGATACCCCGTCTCTGGCCGCCTCGGCAATGAGTTTTGCTTCGCTGTGAATCGCAGTTGAGTACTCGATTCCTACGCCTTTATGTAAGGTTGTTCGAGGGTCGCCATTTGCATATGGGGAATGCTGTGATGGTAGATGCTCATTGTGGGCAACTGCAATAATTTTACCGTCTCGCACGATGGCTCCGCCGATGTGTCGCCAGAAATCCGAGCTTTTTTCGGCTTCGATTTTTAATTTTCCAATCACTTCCCTATCAAAATCAGCTTGGGAAATTTTCTGATCAGCCTCAACCGGTTTCTCTTCCATAGTCTTATGCTTGTCTAAGCGCAAAAAAACCGAATCAAAAATAACTTCCTGGCCTGACAAAAATTCTTTAGCCACTCTTCTACAAACGTCCTCAGCGGGTAGCACGAAGATGGCTTCATTAGCTTTGCTAGCTTGAATTAGCTTGATTAGCTTATCCTTTTCCAAAATTTCTACTTCCGGCTTAAAACCTAAACCCTTAATTGCTTCAACCATTAAAATCGGATTAAGTTCGCGAATCTCTTTCCTTAAATAATCCTCAAGGGCAATCAGATCTTTGCCTAAAATATAAAAAATCTCGGCATCCTGATGCTTTTCAAAGAAACGCCGGTAGCCTTCGTGCAAAACCGGCACATAAGCGATTACCGCCTTTTTCATCATTTTTTCTTAGCCTTCTTTTTTTGCCCGGCCCGATCTTTTATTTCCTCCAAAACTTCTTCGATCACCGTCATAATCCGAGGAGTCAGAGCCTGACCAAGATTTTTGGCAGTGGAAATCTGCAAGCGCCTGATTTTAGCACTAGTCGAGGTGGTAGCGCGCGGCTCTAGAACCACGACCTCCCCACAATACTTCTCAAGCTCTTTAATCTCTTGCGACGAATAGGTTTCTTTGGTGGCCACTAAAACATCCGGCCGAATGTTTTTAGTGAGAGACCATTTGATTTTGGATAATGGTTTTAAAACCACAATATCAACCGGCCGAAGATGGGCCACCATCTCAAGTCTCTCTTCTTGAGGCACAACTGGTCGCTCCGGACCTTTGCTCGCGCGGACTTTTTCGTCGCTATCAACTCCAACAATCAGCAAATCTCCTTGTTTCTTCGCCTCCTCAAAATACCTCGCATGCCCGATGTGTACCATGTCATAAGTTCCTTGGGTGAGCACAATTTTAAGACCCAAACCTTTGCAGTGATCGACAACTTTTTTTAATTTTTTATGATCGGAAAAATAGCGGTGGTTAAAGTTTGAGCCCATGCCGAAAATCCCTTTATTGACCGTCAAATTGGCTTCTGTCATACCCAGAGCATAGCAAAATTGGCGGGCGTGAACAAATCTTGCGGAAATTCAAAAACCGTTCGCTATTGCGAACGGTTTTTGAATTTTAATTTTAGCTGAATCCTTTTTAGCGGACCACTTCCACACCCATAGAACGACAAGAGCCTTCGATAATCTTCATGGCACCGGCCAAATCTTTCGCGTTTAAGTCAGCCATTTTCATTTCAGCAATCTCCTTAATTTTGGCTTTGGTAATTGTGCCGATTTTGGAAAGATTAGGTTTACCCGAACCTTTTTCCTTGCCAATCGCTTTCAAAATCAGACTGGAGGCCGGAGAGGTTTTGAGAACGAAGCTATAAGTTCGGTCCTCGTAGACTGCAATCTCAACCGGAACTTGGTCGCCCATTCGATCCTTCGAAGCGGCGTTAAACTTGGTGACAAAATCGCCGATGTTGATACCAGCCTGGCCGAGTGCGGGACCGACTGGCGGTGCCGGATTGGCTTTGCCTCCAGGAATTACCAATTTGAGTTTTTTAATTATTTTTTTAGCCATATTGATTTAAGTTACAATAACCAAGATACAATAACCAAATGGGGCGCAATAATCAAGTTCCAACCTGCAGACCCTGATTTGGTTATTATGATTTGAAATTTGTTTGGTGTTTGTTTCTTGGTGTTTGGTTATTTTACTAAATTTTCTTAATCTGCAAGAAGTCGAGCTCAACGGGAGTTTCGCGACCAAACATGGAAACCAAGACTTTGACTTTGCCCCTGGCCTCATCAATTTCACTCACCTTACCTTCCAAATCTTTAAATGGACCGTCGGCAATAATAATCGCATCATCAATTGAAAGATCGATGTTGTGCTTAACGACATCAGTATTCATTCGGCGGAACAATTCGTCGACTTCCTTCTTTTCAAGTGGCACAGGATAAACTCCGGAACCGACGAAGCCGGTCACGCGCGGCGTGTTGCGAACAACATACCATGAATCATCGGTGACAATCATATCCACCAGGATGTAGCCGGGATAAATCTTTTCATCTTCCTCGACTCGCTTACCGCCTTTGATTTTAATTTTCTTTTCGGTTGGCACCAAGACATTAAAAATTCGGTCTTCCATACCCAGAGATTCGATACGCTGTTTGAGATTTCTCGCCACTGCATTTTCGTAGCCAGCATAAGTGTGGATGGCGTACCAACTTCTTTCACCTGTTTGTAATTGTTTTGCCATAGATTACTTTTTAATTAATTAACGAATCAAAAGTCTAGCCAGACCGGAAGAAAAGATAAAATCAAAAACACCGAGCAAGATCGCAACCAGCGCGGAAATCGCGATTACCACAATCGTAAAAGTAATAGCCTGCTTTCGGGTCGGCCAGGCCACATGCTTCATTTCACCTCTGGTCTCTTTAATGTAGTTTAGAAATCCCATAAGTTTTAATTATAATTGATTTTAGTTTACCCGCACACGCTTAAGTTTAAAAAACTGCCCCGAGAGGTCAGTACTAAGATATTACTCCTATTCGTCAAAAAAGTCAAATCCAAGAAATTAAATACCGGCAGGAGATTTTGTCCCCTGCCGGTCGTGGCCGCTATACAGCCAAGCTGCCGGGCATTCGGCGAACTGTAAAGCGGACCTGTAGTCTAAACCAAACCAGCCCCGCCGTCAAGCCGGAGGTCAATCATTGCCTCACTTTCGTCTGATTTCGAGGCAAATCTGGGCCAGACCGCACCTTTGGGCTGAACCAGAACCCCCCAGCGAATCAACCGCCGGATAATCTTGTCCAGGGCCGCCATTTGCCATTCATTGCTACCGTCCAGAACAGCGATTGTCCCCGGCTTCAAGTGACAAAAGCGCCGGAGTCTAGCGCCAATCCTGAAAAATTCAACTGGCAATCTTTTTCCGAACCGCTCCTTGTCACCGGCAGAATGGGAACGCTGTTTCAGGCCCCAAGTCTGATTCTTCAGTCGCAAAGTGATGTCCTTGGGGCAAGTATTCAACCAGGTAATTTCGCCCATTTCGGTTATCTCAACAAAAATCAGATTGCGCAATTTCGGCTGACCCTTCGAGATGAACTTTTCACACTTGGCTTCCGTCATAATCCCCTCCGGTTGATGGTTGTGGTCGGTTTTCGAGCCCAAAGCTCGCCTTAAAGAACTATCGGCAGTCTAGCAATACAAAAAGCCGGCTGCAAGGCCGGCTTTTTGATCTACTTTTTCTTGACTAGCGGATCTCGTAAGTAATCATCACATTAGAGGTGATGGTATTTTTCCCAACCGGGACAGAGGGGGCCGACACGACATCGCCACCCATACCCATAGCCTCACTTTTGCTGTAGTAAATCGGGTAATTGCCACCCTCAGAGAAGTTAACAATTCTCACTAGACGGACCCCCAACTCATCGGCCAACTTGTCAGCCTGAACCTTGGCGTCAGTAATAGCTTTGGTGCGAGCTTCCAACTTCAAGGTATCTTCCTTATCCACTTTGAAGGTAAGCCCGCTTACATTCTGAACACCGAGACCGCCAAGACCACTTAGGATTTTGCCGGCATTAGCAATCTCCTTAATTTTTACCTCAAAGCCTTGGCTGACTTCATAACCACTCAAGACTTGTCGGCCGTAAATGTTCACATCCGATTTAACATAATCGTACCGAGGTGAAATGCTGTAATAAGTTGTTTTAATGTCCGACTCTTCAATCCCTGATTTTTTCAGAAAGTCGACAGCCGAATTTCCAAGTTTGGTCGCATCTTTTTGAGCATCCGAGACATTCATTTTAAGTCCGGTGACTGAAAAAGAAACTGACGCTGTATCCGGAATCGCCACAACCTCGCCTTTGCCATTTACAGTAATCGTGGTTTGGGCTGGCACTTCGCGACCGATATAACCATAACTTTTAATCTCACTTACCGTTTTAGCCAACAAGAAAAGCGCGAGCAAAATCAGAGCCGTAGCCACCGCTTTTTTAACGCAGCCATGACCAGAAACGCAACACATTTTTTGATTATCTTTATTATCCATATGATTAAATTAGCTATTAATATTTTTGATTCTTAGATTATACCTGGCGGACAGAATTTTGCATCTTGTAGGCCATTAGTAAATTTTCAAACAATGCTGCCACAGTCATTGGCCCAACCCCGCCGGGCACGGGTGAGATGGCGGAAACCAGACCCTCCGCCTGTTTAAAATCAACATCACCAACCAACTTGGCCCCGGAAATTTCTTCAGCCAATTTATCGCCAGAGACTGAATTAACGCCGACATCAACTACGACCTGACCTTTTCGCAAATAACTCGCGTCAACCCTTTGAGCTTTGCCAATTGCCACGACCAGAATATCCGCCCAACTTGTCACCTCCTTAGGTTTTTCGGTTTGAGTATGCACAACTTTTACCTCCGCACCTTTAAGCGCGAGCAACTTAGCAGTCGGGCCGCCAACCAAGGCCGAACGCCCCATGACGGTCACTCTCTTGCCGACAACTGAAATTTGGTAGTACTCCAATAACTCAAAAATTCCTCTGGCTGTGGCAGGGATTAATCTCGGCTGACCATCGGCTAAAAATTTTTGATTCGAGGTTGTCAGGCCATCAACATCTTTTAACGGGTCGATTGTGTCGATGACTTCCTGCCGATTTAAACTCGAAGGTAGCGGGATTTGGATAATGACGCCGTGGACCGTCCGATCGGAATTTAAACTCCTAATTTTGGCAATGATTTCTGACTGAACCGCCGATTCAGGAAAATTAAAAATTTTGACTCGCGCTCCAATTTTCTCACCAAAAATTTTTTTCTGCTTGATGTAAGCGGTCGAGCGAGAATCATTACCAACCTGAAGAATCGCCAACAGCGGTTTGTCAGCAAGTTTTTCAATTTCTTCGGTCAAACTGAGAGCAATTTGATCGCGAACCGTTCGGCCATAAAGTATCTTTGGCATACCGGCTATTATAGCCTAAGACCGAAAAAGATTAACCGTTCGGGAAATTTCTTCACAGATACCGTCAATACATTGGTATTCCTTAACCTCGTCCTCGTTTACCCATGCAAACTCTGTAAAACCACCTTTTTCCGGGACAACTTCCCCGCCCCTATATTTAGCAGCAAATTTTACCAAAACTACCGGGGTTTCATCCGGCCGAATAAAAGCGACGCTGTTTGAGTAATGAAGTTCTTTTTCGATTTCTACTCCGGCTTCTTCGAGCGATTCACGCGCCAGCAAATCTTCAACGGAATTTTCAAAATCCAAAACCTCGCCATTTAATCTGGTCGGCTTACCAATCGGCAAATCACGCCACTCTAATTTGCCACCCGGCACTCCCCAGCGACCCGGGTGGACTTTTTCCCTCTCATCCCTCTTCAAGATCAAGCAACGTCCATCGCTCTCGCGATAAATAACCACATTCGCGACAAAATAAAAGAGTTTGTCCTTCTTGGCGTTATCCAAACTGATTTTTGAAGCCAGCATTTTAATTCGTTTTTAGAAATTTGGCTAAAACCGGGCCGACCAACTTAACCATAATATAGGCTGTGATAATGCCTAAAATTGCCCCAGCCAAAATGTCCGAGGGATAATGGACTCCGGCCGCGATTCGAGCAACACCAATAACCGCCGCCAAGACAAAAAGCCAGTTGCCGGCGCGTGGGTTGTAAAAATAGACAGCCGCCGCCAGAGCGAAAAAGAAGATAGTGTGACCAGACGGAAAAGAATAGGAACTCTCAGAAAACAACTTAGATACGCTGTGATATACAAACGGCCGTGGTCGATGATAAAAGAGTCGAATTATTTCCGCCACCCCGAAACGAGCGACCAAACCGCTAAATAAGGCCATCGTCCCAACCTGTAGACGCAAGCCCACTTCAGCCTTTGAACGCCAGAGCCAAAACAAAAGGCCGGCCACAACAAAGTAAGGCAGATAGTTGGCCAGAAAAACTATCACACCATCAGCCACCGACCCCATACCGGCAGATCCGTTTAAGGCGCTAAAAACTTTTAAATCGAAGTTGTAAATAGTTTGCACCTGAAAATTATAGCAACAAAATCTGGACTTGCCGAGACAGCTCAGCTAGCAATTACCTTAAACTTAATTCTCCTTAAAATTTGCCCGGATTCCGTTTCCACATTGACCCGCCAAAGTCCAGGTGCCAGACCGGACTTGACTGAATAAGTTCGGTAGCCGCCTTCCCGACCGCCACTAATTGAAAGTGGCACTTTGTCTGCCGAAACCCAAACTCCATCTGTTTCGTCGTAATATTGCCAAATATGAAAAATTTTTAGGGAAAAATCTGTCGGAGCAAAAATAGCACTAAAAGCATATGCGGAGTCGGCCGGACTTAAATGAATTGGTTGGTATGGTCTAAACCAATCCGACAGTCCCCAAGAAGTCTTGGTTTCAAAACCCAGAGAGTAACTGCCGTCTTGATTTTTGGAGACAGAATGATAGACACCTGAATCCTTAACGGTGAGCGGGATTGGCGGAATGGTGTTGGTAAAATAAAGTACATTGATGGTGAAAAAAATTCCACCGATGGTCCAAATCAGTTTTCGCCGATTTTCTTCAAGCCGAATCGGTATTAACAAGTGCAACAGCTTGATAAACAAATAAACGGCAACCAGACTGACAAAGCCACTAAGAATGAAGGTTCCGGTGTTAATTCTTTTAACTAAAATCGGCACGAGAAAAATCAGATACGAAAACAGCACAAAATAAAACATTCCTACCTGTAGTTGGAGCCTGGCATACTTTGCTTTAAGTAGCTCATTGCCAAAAAGTTGCGCGACCAGAAGCAGAAGAAACGGCCAGCTTTGAACAAAATCGGCGCTACGAGAGTAAAAAACCAGAAAGCCACTCCAAAGTCCGCCAATTGCAAACTGCATCGCAATCAAGAAAAATGGATGGAGACCAGAAAGCAATTTTTTGCCCCAGTTTTTTTCTTCTGCAATGTTGAGGAGCAAGATTGATATGGTTATCACCATCAAGTAAGCCAGAAAAGCCAGATTCTCGGCATAGCGGTCAATCCGCTTAAGCGTCAGGTTATCAATAACAAAGCCCGCTACCATCGCGAGCGAAGATAGACCTCTTTCGTGTCGAAAAAAGAAATTTTTAATTTTTTGCCACATGTTGAAAATGCTTTGGCAAAATTGCCATTAGCCAATGAGTCGAGGTGCCGGCACCATTGATCCAGCGCTTTTCAAAAGCCTCGATTGTGAGTTTGAACCCCTTTCCGTCCCAAGGATCATTCAAAAAAATATGGCCAACCTCACAGCCTATAACTACCGCATAGTGGCCCTCATTGCTTTCAGGCTCCAGAAAATTAACAATCACGGGAATATTTTTAGATAAAAACTCCTTAAGGTCATCGTGACTAGCGAAATCGGCTTCGTGAACATGAAAACCATCCTTTCTGACAAAATCAATCATTGCTTGATGAGAAGTCCCAAAATCTTTGTTTGAACCAAGAACTTCCGCTAGATGTTTTTCACTATAAATCTCGCCATAAAATCGCAAAACCATCTGCAAAGCTGCCGCCCCGCAGGAATAATTGTTATCTTGCTTGAAATACGGGACTTTGAGCATTCAAATTACTGGCTAAGACCCGTACTAGTCCTTTCCTTAAAATTATCGACCGAGAAACCGCCTGCTCCTTGCAAGAAGATAACCAGAGTGGCGATAGACAGCCCAAAATCTCTAATACCCAAGGCATTCCAACCAATCGTGAAAGTTATTCCGAACAAATGAAGCGCCAGAAGCAGAGCCACTGGCCGAGTGTAGGTACCGAGAATTAAAAGAACCGCTCCGACAATCTCAAACCACCCATTGAGTAAAACAAATTTGACGGCCGAGATTGGCGCGATTGAAATAAAACTGGGTAAAAAGGAAGTCCACTGAGTCGGGTTTGCCAACTGGCTGAAGCCGAACCACAGGAAAACAATGGCTAAGCCGAAGCGCAAAATTACCGGCCCAGCTTTCTCCAAATTTTCAAATTTATTTGACTCCATTGAAGTTTAGTTAATTTTTAAGAACGCCGATTTTAAAACTTACGAGCTCCTCTGCCGGCTTGCTCTGCCCGCCGTGTTGGTTGTCAAAAGCGCTGGAACCATCAACCCCGCAAAGCGACAAAATTGCATCAGAACCTCCTGGGTGCCGTTCAATAAAAGATGTCACATCATAAACTCCCCCAGCAATAGCCACCCAGCAGCTTGCGCCGGAATTATGCCTCGCGACTTCCGCCAAAGTGTAGCCACCGGCAGAAATCGCACCTGAACCATCGCTAACAGTTCGGGTCGCCCCACCAGTGCCCATGCCCGAACCAAAAGCGTCGAGATTGGGCTTAGTCGCTTCCGACTTGATTACAATAACTAGACTGCCGATTACAAAAATGGCCAAGGCCAAAAAACCAATAGTCTTTTTAAAACAGGTCATAATTAAAATTGCGAACTAAGAATAACTAAAAAATTAATAAGGCCGGCGTCAGATTTTTGGCAAAATCCAACGACTGGAGATAGTATAAGACAAAAATCCCAATAGCCCTAGTTGAACTGCCGGAGTCAGGCCGACATTTAAAATTGGCACTATCGGCATCAGATCAGTGTAAGCCCAGCGGCCGGTGGCAAGAGCAAATTTTTCTATTAGAACCGCCAAGATTAGACCCGGAATCGCAACCCCAAAACCGGCATGCTTAACTTTTGGATAAAAGATAAAAGGCCAGCAGATTATCGAGATAAAAATTGCATCAAACAGCGTGGCCCGGAGCAAAATAAACTCGGTTATTGCCCCACCCTGATAATTGGCATACAAGAAAGCGTGCCAATTTTCCCAAATCAAATTTAAAATAAATCCCAGGACAAAAATTGCTAACAATTTTTTCACGGTATTACCTTAACTAATTGCTAAAGTTAATCTCAAAAGGATACATGCCCATACCGCAACTGCCCTGGAGACGGCCGGCTGATTGCAGACCCAAATCAATATCGGTTGAACCGCTTGTTGCCAGGAATTGGCTAATTTTTAAGCTCGGGATAATCACAGAAGCGGAACAGTCAAAAGTCCCGTTGGTATTGAAACGCAAAATCGTCGGTAGCCCAGCTTTAGCGTTACTAATTCTTGGCTGATAACCTCCCTTGGCGCGAATCTGGACAATTTGCACTCCATTTTCAATCGACACATTATTGGCTGGCAGACCGTTCTCCAGACTGCCATTTGAATTATTTTTGGCCAACGCAAAAGCACCGATGATAAGAAGAACGGCAATTGAAATTGAAATGACTGTTGATTTCATCATGTTAGAGACCGGAAACGCCTAACCTCTGTCTCAGGTAGCGCTTGCCCATCCCAGATTTTAAAAATAATTCTCTCGCCTTGGCACGACTTTCATCAAGACAAGCTTCATAATATAACAATTCAAACGGAAGTCTGCTTTTTGTATAATTTGAGCGTCCGGTATTATGTTGGTTAAGGCGTTTCCGAAGGTCACCGGTTGAACCCGTATAAAATGTACCGTCCTTCAAGCTTTTAATAAAATATGTGTAATACATAACCTTGCGGTCTCTAACAGGATTAATCCCGTTAGAAATATTTTGTTGTGTTATGCGGCTCATCATCAATGTAATTTATTTAGCTAATATAGTTACTTATATCTAATCAATCTGGCCATTTACTAATGGCCAATTTCTAACGGGACTAAAAGTTAAAAATTGGCGGGATTAAACCGACCACCACTAAACTGTTAATCAGGTTAAATATAGCAAACAAAATCACGACCAGGCCAGCAGACTTAAAAAATATCCCTGACTTGGAGCTATTCTTGATGCTAAATGAACTAAAACTCAAAATTGCGAGAACTGGTAGAGTACCCAAGGCAAAGGAAAGCATGGTGAGCGCGCCAGATAGAAAATTTCCGGTTGAAAGCGCAAAAATCTGCATCGATTGGGTAAAACCGCACGGCAAAAAGAAAGTGGCGATACCGACCAGAGCCGGCGTCAGGGTGTGATTAATTTTCGCCACACCTAAAGCATGCTTAGAGATAAATTTTGGCGCGGTCAGCTGAAACCTTTTGGCGAAATGAAAGGTATCGAGTAAATTAATACCGAGCACGAGCATCACCAAGCCAATAATTAAATTCAGAACAAAGGTGGCCGAGGTACTCAGGGTAAAAGCCGAACCAATGGCCCCGATTACTCCTCCAAGAATAAAGAAGGAAATTATTCTTCCGAGATGAAATAAAATTTGCGGTCGAACTTTATCCCCTTCTTTGGCAAAAGTAGCCGACATTGAGAGAACTAACCCACCAACCACCGCCATACAACTTGAAAGTGAGGCGATGACCCCGATAACAAAAGCCGTGCCGAAAGACACTTTGCTCGCACTCACCAAATTCACAATTCCCATTTTTTGCAGAGCCACAAAAAGCACTGCGAAGCCCAAAGCTACCGGAACTGCGATTTTAAAATCACCCCAATCGCCAGTCTTGGTTTGTTTCTCAACTGACAAGCTGTAACCTCGGGGAGCCAAGATTTTGGAAAGCTCTTCGGTAATGACCGCTTCGGCTTTATCGCCAAAATCACCAACAACCTCAACAGTAAAATGCTTGAGGTCAGCTTTTACTTTTGAAATATTGGGCAAATCATTAAGCTCACCCTCAATTAAAAGCACGCAAGATGCGCAGTGCATGCCATTAACGTGAAAATTGTAAATTTGTGATGCCATAAAACACAACCATTATACAGGAAACTTACTGTCTGACTACTTTAACGGCTCATATGGTGTATATGAGCCGTTAACCACAACTGAGAGCTGCCTAGGTCTCTACTCCCCTCTCAAACTGGAGTTGTGCATCCAGACCATATAGGAACCGAAAATCCAAGCGAAGACCAAGACGTAGACCGCCCCGAGAACAATACTTCCCCAACTGCCCCAGACAAAACCAGGCAAGGTTTCAAAAAGTTGGCGATGAAGCTCCGTCCCGACCGCTGTCCGCCAAGGCAAGTAACCACCCAAAAGGCAGAGAACATAAATCACCTCGACTCCCAAAATACACTTCCAAATGTAAGACTTCAGTGATAATTTTCCCATTTTTTAATATTAAGCTGATAATACCGATAAAATCCCCACACGTTTACCGTGCGAGGATTTTAGAAATTACTCCAAATCTTTCCTCCTGGCCTCGAATTCCGCCTTGTCGATCTCACCCTTGGCATAACGCTCTTTGAGAATATCAAGCGCCTTTTTACTGCCACTTGAACTACCGCCGTTATTCTTGCCTGAAACTTCCTTGACCGCCCAGACAATCAAAAAAAATATCGCCACCCAGAAAATAATCATCATAAAACCCCCGAGAAATCCCATACCTCCGCCATAAAACCCATCGCCAAAATAATATCCCATCATATTTTTATTTAACTAGTAATTTTTGATAATTATACACCAACTAAATCCCGCAGCCACTCGACTGGCGAGATGGTGTCACCTGAGCTGCAGGAGCACTCACACCCGCACCAACACCGCAACCACTTCCGCCTCCAGAACTTGAGGGCGCACTCGCTTGTGCGGCAATCTTGTCATAGCCCGAAGCGCTGGAATAATTGAGCCCCAGAATTTCTTGCGGATTAACTTTCGACCAATCAACACCTTTGTTCTTCAGGTGTGTGGCAATCGTCAGATAATTATCCGGAAACCAGTAGGAATTGACCGAGAGCGCCGTCCGCCACATCTCCTCTTCACCGACACCTTGCGATGCCATTAACTCCAAGAGTCCGAGCATCGCCATCCCGTGATTGCAATCCGGGAAATGAGTTGAATTGTTGCAACACGGGCGGTAAATCCCCCGCGAAACCTTATCAACCAACGCTTGCTGTTCCGGCGTCAGACTAAAGAACAGGTGCCGACTGTAATGATCCATCGGGTTGCCTAAGGCCACCGTCCAACCGCCGGTTGAAGCAAAATTTCCCGCGCCACCGTAAGCCGGATAGGTCATTTCGCCAGAATCGAGAATCGGATTTTTGCTGGCAAGACCAAGCGCCCAGAAAAGATTTAAGAGGTAACCAGCATTATCTTGAGTAATCTTTAATTTCCCCGAACTCTGACCGGAAAGCATTTTTTCATACTCGGCCGGGAAACCGCCCCCGCGCGCCCGATAAAGCGCCCGGAATTTTTCGCCATCAATCGCCCCGACACTCGTAAGTTTCGCCCCCAAATCGTCCCAAACAACCGGCAGCTCGACCCCTGCTTCAGGCAGGACTTGGGCTTCGAGCACCGAAACTGTGCGAGCAGTTTCGGTGCTCTCCCCTTCAGTTGACTGGCTGGGAGAAGTCGCCACCGGCTCGGCCGTGTAGATAATCGCCCCGCCGACAATTATCGCCGAAAGCAAGATACAGACGCCGAGAAAATCTCTAGGACTTTGCTTCTGTTGATTATTTTCCATAAGTTAGCAACAATTTTTTAATTTCTCTTCAATGTCCTGCCGGCTTTCGCGAGTTACTTGAACATCAGACCGACCTTTGAAACCAAACCAGAGCAAAAGATACCCAACAATCGCCAATCCGAAATATAGCCAGGCAAAATTGAGTAAAGCGATCATCGCCGCGAAACCAAACGGAATAGATATTAATTTCCACCACATTTCTCGATCGCTAATTTTCCGACTCAAGGTATAGGAGATACCGACCGCACTTCCACCCATCAGCATCGCAATAAACGGCTCGCTGACCGGATAGTCAAACCCCTTCAGAAAAAGAAGTGTGAGCCAAGTCAGACTGACGAGCGCGCAAATTGGACAGATTTTTTTTAGAATTTGCATATTAGATGAATAAGATTAAAAGACCGATAATCAACATCGCCAAGCCTGCCCAAAGATGAACATCTTGTAGTTGCGTCCTCCGCCAGTCTTTGACTTTATCAATCAAGATTGGACTGGAAGCGATAATCAACACCGCGACCAAAGGCACAATCAAAATCAGATTGTAGAGCAAGAGATAGCCAAAACCGGAAAAGTAAGTCAGCGAATCATGAAGCAAACCGATAACCATTAGGTACGGCCCGCCCATGCAAGGAAATTGGCAGAGCCCAACAAGAATTCCCAGACCAAACGCCGCCGGCAAGGAAGCGACGTTGATGAGCCGGCTCATTGCCCCGTGCGCCGAATCAGGGATTTTCAAGCGAATCGGAAACTTCGGGAAAATCGCGCCGAGCAAATTCAAAAGGCCGAAAGCGATTAACATCCCCGCCCCTAACTTCCCCATAAAGTGGGGCACGCTGAAGATATGGAGCACTTGCAGAAGCCCGATGCCAATTGCGAAATACGCCGCGAAAATTCCGAAGATATAGAGTCCGCCAATTTGTAGAATTTTCTTGCGTGTGAGTTGCAGACCGAATAGAAATGCGATCGTAATCAAAAGAATCGAGAACGAACATGGATGCACGCTGTCTAAGAGTGCCGAGAAGAAAACCAGAGGCAAAAGCCAAACCCCGCCCTGACTCACACTCCATAGGAACGACGAAAAGCCCGGGCTGAATTTCAGAATAACAACTCCGATGATTGCGAGCAGGACTATTCCAATTGTAATTTTAAGTTTTTTCACAGAATTTTTTATTTTTAATTTTCATTTTTAGATTTCAATTTTTCATTTTCTATGGCTTAACTAGCGCCTTGATTTCCAACTGGATCGCATTCCCTGCCTCATCCTCCAAATTAATAAACCGACCAATCACCCCGACTCCGGCCGGACCGTGAGCATTTGGGTCATAAATCGCCCGAATAACGCGACTCTCCCCCGCCTTAATGATTTCATTGGCCGGCGGAACATAACCCATTCCCGGCATACCGAAAGGCCCCTTGGTACTGCCGTCTTCTCTAATCAATATAGCTTTAGTACACATGCAGGAAGTCGTGACCTTTTTGAGATTAATGTCGTTGGCAGTTGGATTGGTAATCGTAAAATCCTTTTCCACATTTCCATCTTTCATCGAGATCGTGCCGAAATCATAGAAGATCTCCGGAGCATAGAGCGTACTAGTAGCTGTATCGTACCCGATGGCAGGATGAAAACTTGGGTCAACATCCCCCACTGATGCAGTATTGGTATTTCCGGTATTTTTTACATTCTTCGGATAGCCCCATACCAGAATAAATACCAGAATCAATAACGTGAGAACCGCAATAATCACTATTTTTAATTTCATAATTGAATAATTAGAGAAACATAATTTAATAACAAATAGCAACAAGCCCGCCAAAAATGAGCGGGCGCGCCGAAAAACGAAAAACCCCTCGTTTTTCGGCGCTAACTAAAAAGCCGGACTATTCTCGAGAAGCGAGAGCCAGCGAATTATTTTCCTTTGAGCGGCAACCCTAGGCGGACAATCGGCAAAACTTCTGGCTAAAACCAGATTAGGCGAACTGAAAATTGTCGCTTGACGAATTATCAAAAGGGCCAAGACCAAAAGCGCAAAGAGGAACGCGAACACACTAAACAAACTGGAACCCACCGGCACATTAATAAATGCCAGATAGGCGGAGATATGATGAGCGACCAGCGCCAAAGCATTTTGCGGGCAAAGCGACACTTCACCGGTAGCGAACAAACAGCCGTTTCCTCCTTCGCCGACGCCCTGATGCATCATTACCGAAAAACTCAAAACCGCAACCGCCATAAAAGCAATTAAAACCAGAATGGATAAGACTTTTTGCGATTTAATCGAAGCTGTCATAATTCTATTCTACACCTTTTTAGCATTTAGTCTAAGAGAATTCACCACCACCGAAACACTCGAAAGCGCCATCGCCAAACTGGCGAAAATCGGGTTCATCAGAATACCAAAGACAGGATAAAGCGCACCCATCGCGACCGGAATCAAAATCACATTGTAGCCGAAAGCCCAAAACAAATTCTGCTTGATGGTCCGCATCGTCGCCTTGGAAAGCGCGATGGTCGAAGCGATGGAGCGGATGTCTTTGTTGATAAGAGTAATATCGGCCGCCTCGATCGCCACATCCGTCCCGCTTCCCATCGCGATACCGACATCGGCGGCGGCAAGAGCCGGCGCGTCATTGATGCCGTCGCCAATCATCGCCACTTTTCGGCCAGCCATTTGGAGTTTGCGAATTTCACTTTCTTTATCCCCCGGCAAAACTTCGGCTAAAATTTCTGTAATGCCAAGCGCTCCGCCAATCGCCTTGGCGGTTCGCGGATTATCTCCGGTAATCATCACCACTTTCAAACCCAGCTTTTGGAGCGCCATTACTCCGGCCTTGGCCGAATCTTTGGCCGTATCGGCAACCGCGATAAGCGCCAAAAGTTCCCGTCCGCGCGAGAGGAACATCACGGTCTTGCCTTCGTCCTCCAGTTTCACTACATCTTTTTCGTGTTCGGCGAGTGAAATTCCTCTCGCCGTCAGCAAACGCCGGTTACCAAAAGCAAACTCCTGACTTTCAATCTCACCAACAATCCCCTGCCCGGGCACCGCTTGGAATTTCTCAACCTTAAGCAAACCGAGTTTTTGTTCCTCACTGCCTTTCAAAATCGCTTCGGCGAGTGAATGCTCCGACCCTTTTTCAAGCGAAGCGGCAAAAGTCAGCGCCCGCTTGGAATCAAGTCCGCCAAAAGCGACAACCTCGGCGAGTTTCGGTGTCCCATTAGTCAAAGTGCCGGTCTTGTCAAAAACCACCGTGTCAATTTTGTGCGCCAACTCCAAACTTTCCGCATCCTTAATCAAAATCCCGTGAGTCGCGCCTTTGCCGGTGCCGACCATAATCGCCGTCGGAGTTGCGAGCCCCATCGCGCACGGGCAAGCAATAATCAAAACCGCAATTAAATTGAGAAGCGCGTAAGTCACGGCCGGCGACGGTCCCCAGACATACCAAACGACAAAAGTCAGAACCGCGAGCATCATCACAATCGGCACAAAATATGACGACACCAAATCAGCCAGCCGTTGGATTGGCGCTTTCGAGCCTTGAGCTTCTTCCACCAATTTAATAATTTGCGCCAAGAGAGTGTCCTTCCCAACCTTATCAGCCCGAAAAGTAAAAGTGCCGGTTTTGTTTAAAGTCGCGCCAAAAACTTTATCCCCCGTCGCTTTGTCCGCCGGCAAGGATTCGCCGGTCACCATTGATTCGTCAACCGAAGAAGCCCCCTCGACAATCACGCCGTCAACCGGAATTTTCTCGCCGGGCCTGACTCGCACCAAATCACCAACTATCACCTGCTCAATCGGCAAATCAATCTCTTTTCCATCACGCAGAACCCGCGCGGTTTTGGCCTGAAGTCCAATCAGTTTGCGAATTGCCTCTCCCGTCCCCAATTTCGCCCGTTCCTCAAAATATCGCCCGAGCAAAATCAACCCGATAATCACGACCGCCACATCAAAATACGGTTCGGGCTTGATGCCAAGCGCCAAAACCGTCTCGGGAAAAACCGTAATAAAAGCCGAGTAAAGAAACGCCACCGTCGTGCCAATCATGACCAAAGTATCCATATTAGCAGTACGGTGTTTAAGCGCCGGCCAAGCCGCCCGATAGAAAATCGAGCCGATCCAAAACTGAACCGGCAGAGCCAGAATAAGTTGCAGCCAGAAATTTTTGAGAATCGCAGGCGCCGTCTCCATCAAACCGGGGAAACTTCCCCAAACAATCAAAGCGCCCAAAACCAAACTGAAAATCACTTTGTTTCGCAAAACTTTGAGATTTTTAAGCCGCCGGACTTTCGCCTCGTCTTCGGTTTCAATTTCCTGACTCAAGCGAGCTTGGTAACCGGCACCCTCAACGGCCTTGCCGATGATTTCATCAGTCACCCTTTCGGACTCAAACTCCACCGTGGCCTTGTTCGTGGCGAGATTGACCGCGGCCCTCTTCACCCCGGGGACTTTTTGCAGCGACTGTTCAATCAACATCACGCACGAAGCGCAATGCATCCCCTTAATCGCAAAAGTTTTTTTAGTTGTTTCCATATTTTCAGCAAGGTTCGACCTTGAATCTTCAAAAAGGTCGAACCTTAAATTTTTAAGCTACGACTACGATTTTCCCGTGATACATATTCATCGCGCAGGAATATCGATACTCACCGACTTTAGTTGGTTTAATCTCGATTGAGACAGTTTGGTTCAGGGGTAGCTCGCGCTTGATTTTGAAGTCTGGTATCACCACCTCGGAAAGACACTCGGTCGGGTCGGTTCGTTTGAAATTAAGCGTGGTCGTCTGATTAACCGGAATCGAAATCACTTCCGGCGTGTAACCGCCGAACACAGAAATGTCCGCCGAATTACCTAAAACTTTGACCGCCTTACCTTTTTTCATTAAGAAAAACCAATATATAAAGCCGATAGCAATTAGACCGGCGATTATCACAATTATTTTATCCGGAGTCATAAAAATTATTTACGTTTTAAATTATACACTTTCAAAATCTCCTTTACAGCCTTTTTGTCTTTCCCGTTCTTTATTTGATCTATCAAACAACTGCCCAGATGACTTTCCATCAAGGCATCCTCGACGCCGGAGAGTGCCTGTTTTACGGCCGAAGTTTGGGTAATCACATCAATACAATACTTGTCATTTTCAAGCATACTCTGTAATCCCCTCACCTGCCCCTCAATAATTTTTAATCTTTTTACTAGCTTAGCTTTGTCCATGCAGACAGTATATACCCCTAGGGGGTATATAGTCAAGTAGCTATGCCGGCCAAGAACTTTCTCAGCTTCCATGTATTCCCATGCCCCAACAATCCCAAATAAGATTGCCGAGTTTCCGGCTTGTCGCTCAGAACCGACTTCTTGAACATTCTTCGCTTCGTCGCCGTCCGCAAAACCCGATGGTCGGGGAAATTCACCCAACCGAGAAAATCAACTCCTGAAACCAGAGTTTTGATACTGACTTTGTCCGGATGAAGTTCAAGCTTTAACCTCTCTCGCAGGAATAGTACGATATATCGTAACATTGTTTCCAGTTTGCCTTTGTCCGAATCAAGAACCACAAAATCATCAGCGTAGCGGATATAATATTTCACTTTCAGTTTATGCTTCACAAACTGGTCAAATTCGTTCATATAAATGTTCACCCAAAGTTGCGAAGTAAGATTACCCAAGGGTAGACCTTTTTTAATCTCAGCCATGGCGTAGATTGGACTTTCGGTTTGGAAACTCTCGATGACTCGTTCCAAAAGCCCGAGAGTGTCACGGTCACAAATTTGTTTCGCCAAAATCCTGAGTAAAACCTCGTGGTCAATTGAGGCAAAAAACTTTCGGACATCGCACTTCAAAACCCAGCAAGTCCGACTGTTGTTTCTCGAGACTTTTCGACCAAAATCTCTAAACCGATTTATCGCTCGATGTGTTCCCTTGAAATTCCGGCAAGAGTAGGAATCATGGATAAACTTTTTATCGAAATAAGGATACAAAATCCGATAGATAGCGTGGTGCAATAATCTATCTCGCACTGTTGCCTTGTGAATATTACGCGGTTTCGGGTCAGCAATTTTGAAATGTTTGTATGGCCCGTGTCGGTATGTCTTGGTTCGCAAGTCCTCATGTAGACAAAAAATATTTTTGGAAAGATTCAGGGAAAATTCAGCAACATCATTTTTGTTTTTCCTGCCACGCACAAATTCACGCCATGCACCAAATAAATTTTCCATAGATATGATATCGTTATAGCCATGATTCATGCTCCCCATCATATTACCCCCCCCCGAGAATTACCACAGGTAATTCTCAAACTGAAAGAAACTTATCGTGTCTGGCTTGTTTTCTATCGTGATTTTCCTAAAATTGAACGCTACGGAGTCGGAAACAAAATTGAGCAAGCATTTCTCGATACACTCGAGCTTACATTTTGTCTTTCTTACTTGTCACCCGAAAACAAAATCCCGATTCTTAACAAAGCTATTACTCGACTGGATGTCATTAGATTCTTTACTCAACTTTCCTGGGAAAACAAACTTATATCAAATGAAAAATACGCAGACTTTTCCAGCAGACTTGAAGAGATTGGCCGGCAATTGGGTGGCTGGAAAAAAGGCTTGCTAGCAAAAACTCCCCGGCCATAAGCCGAGGAGAAAACCAACAGTTTCGAGAGAACACCTGGTTGCCATCGTTCCACCTATTCGAGTTCTCAACAGAGTTCGCGTTCACGTTCCAACAATCGTCGTTCCATTTCACGTTGACCGCGCGAAGCACACCGGCGTTATCGTACATAAAACCATCCGTATCACCACCCGCCAAATTATGACGAGTTGAATTTTATTCGGGACATCAAAGTCCGCCAACCCCATGTACCAATTCTTGTTATTTTTTGAAGAAACTTTTCTCGCTCTTGCGCAAGGCATACCCGACACAACTCTCGGGAAAAATATCTTAAGACCATGACACGGAAACCGTGGCCGCCGCGTAACACATGATTTCGAAAACAGTATAGCAAACAGAGTATGAAAAATAAAAAGACCCCCGATCCGCCGAAGCAGACCGAGGGTCAAAGGGCCTAAGAAACAAAGGTTCAAGCTTGCGCCGGAGCCAAAGTTTCCGAGGGCTTGAGCACAGAATTGCGAGAGAACACC
>JBAYGS010000007.1 GCA_041666545.1 Candidatus Paceibacterota bacterium
ATATCGGCGAGTGGGTCGTAAACGATGACGGTGCGAGTGGCGGTCGCGACATTGCCGGAACTGTCGGTTGCGGTGTAGGTCAGAGTGTAAGAGCCGACGATGGTGGTGTCGACGGAGCCGGTGACAACAACAGCCACAGATGCATCAACATTATCGGTTGCGGTCGCACCCGGATCAGTAAAAGTCGCACCCTTGGCGATGTAAATTGGATTGGCACCAGAAAGAGAAATTACCGGAGCAGTTGTGTCTGGCGGAATCACCGGCGGAGTTGTAATTGTGTATTCGATTACCACCTGACCTTTACCACCCAGGGCACCGGAATTGCCTGGTCCCGGATAACCGGCACCACCGCCACCACCAGATGCAATCCCGCCAATATTGGCCGGCGTGTTAGAAACCTGCTCGCAGTTGTTCACCAAACCACCAGTCCCGCCAGAACCAGAGAGAGACGACGCCCCCGAACCACCCGGACCAGCCTGACTGAAGCCGATAGAGCAATCAAAATTGTAGGCTCCGTTCTGGCCGAAAACACCATCGGCGCCAGACACAATTAAATCCGGGGTAGTCCCACCCAAAGCGCCACCGCCGACACCACCGGCGCCAGCAGTGCCATTGGTGACTCCGCTTACACCATCACCGCCGGCCGTCGCGCCGAGCAAAATTCCGCCCAAAGAATCCCTAAGGATTGTCGTGCCGTCGTTCGCCGAAGGATCACCAATTACAATATCAAAAACCGTACCAGCCGAAGCGGTGAAAGTTTTTTCAACATAACCTCCGGCGCCACCACCACCGCCGCCCCCGGGACCCGGGTGCCCGGCTCCATCATAAATCAAAGCCCCATCACCACCCTTCCCACCAGCTCCCCAGAGTTTTATTTTAAAACTCGAGACATTTGCAGGCACTGCCCAAGATCCACCTGCCGTAATAGTTTCAGTGGTAACTGTCGCCGCCAAAGCTGTCGGTAAAGGAAAAACCGAGAAGTTGGCAATCGCAAAAAAGGCCAAGCTTGTGAGCCAGGAAATAACCTTTAAAAATCGAGATTTTTTGCAAAAAAACATAAGCGGAAATTGATGAGGACTAGACTACTCAAAAACCATTCAGGGTCAACGGTTTTTGAAGTTTTTTTCAATTTATTTTTCGAAGGACCCGACGAAAAAATTGAAAGGACTAGCTTTTTTTTGATTTCTCTAAAAAATCTCGTGACGAAGACATAAATGTCTTTTACAAATCCTTTAGTTAAAAGATATTTTCAAAATTTAAAGGACATTTTTTTATAAAAGACATTTCCTAATTTATTCATTTAATTTTGTCCTTTATAATCTCTTAAAATGTTAGGACACAGTCTAAAATTTTTGTAAATATTTCTTTTTCCTTTGAAAAATTAAAAAACCGCCAAAATTTGGCGGGTGTCGCAGAGGCCTTGATTTCATTGGGTTTTCGCCCGATAAAATCTTGGCAAAATCAAAGGATCAACGAAGTTGGTTTGACCCAAGGTGCCAGTAAAAACATTTGTCCAATTGACTAGGTTGGTCGAGCCTTCAATCGCATAAGTCAGGCTGGGCAGGCCGACAACCTGGATTTGGCGATTCCCTCCGGAAGTCGAGGCCTTCAGTGAATAAACCAACGGCGAATTGGTGGAAGTGTAGGGGACACCATTCGAGTAAGCGGTAGCTCGGTAATAACCCGGCACAGGAGGATTGAGCTGGACCCGGGCCGGCTTGTTGCCGTAAGTGGTGGCAAAACCTGGCGCCGCCGACCAACTCGAACCGTTTGTCGACCACTCGAAAGTGTAGGACAGACCGGCCGGATTATCGACAACCAGGAAAAACTTGTTGGTTTCGACGACCGAGGTCAAACCAAAATGGACTTGAGCCAGAGACTCACGGATTGAAAACAAACAAACCAAAGTAAGAACTGCAAGGGACAGGGACTTCTTCATAAAATCCTTTCAGTGGAATTCCTATCTGCAATGTACTCGCAAAATAGATTTTGTCAACCACGTTAGAGATTTGTTGTTAGGAGTGACAATCACGAAGCCGAATCAGTTCTTACTTGGACAGTCTGAGGCAAGTTGATATCTACAGTCATCTTTGATGACCTATCTCTGACAGGGTCAACCCTGTTCTACTCTTTCGATTTGAGAAAGCCGGCGATTATTTTAGAGACCTCTTTTGAATTGTTTACCAACATCAATTTTGTCCTTAATTCTTTCGCGCCCCCAAAACCGTTCACATAAGCCTTGAAGTGTTTCTTCATCACGGCAAAGTTCTTGGTCTTACCAAAAATTTTCTCAAATAATTTCGCATGCTCAATCAGAACCTTCAATTTCTCCCCCGTAGTCGGCCTCTCCGCTCTTGAATCTTGAATCCTGAATCTTGAATCTGCTTTCTGTCCGACAAAAAGCCACGGGTTACCGAAAATTGCCCGGCCAAGCATTACCCCATCACACCCAGTTTCGCTCGCCTTCTTTCTGGCATCGGCCAAATCCAGGACATCACCATTGCCAAAAATTAGCGTCTCCGATTTTAATTTATTTCGGATCGCTACCGCAGCTTTTACCCGATCCCACCTGGCCGGAACATTAGACATTTCCTTGCGAGTACGAGCATGAACCGTAATCACGGCCGGTTCAGCGCTAAGCAAAATTGGTAGCCAGGTCTCAAGTTCATCTTTATTGTAGCCAAGGCGAGTTTTAACTGAAACCGGAATATCCGATCCGGCAGATTTAATCCCCTCTTTTGCCGCCTTGATAATTTCGAGAGCGAGTTTGGGATTTTTCATTAAGGCGGCGCCGGCGCACTGCTTCTCAATAGTTCGATCAGGACAGCCCATGTTGATATCGAGCCCGTCGAAGCCGAGCTCGGCCACCAGTTTAGCGGCCTCATACATCTTTTCAGGATGAGCCGAAAAAAGCTGAGCCACAATTGGCTTTTCGGCCTTGGTATATTCCAAACTTTTCAACAAAACTTTTCGGCCAGGACTTACGAGTCCATCAGCCGCAACAAACTCGGTCCAAAAAACATCCGGCTTGCCGTATTTAGCGATAATCCGGCGAAAAGCCGCGTCAGTCACATCCGCCATCGGTGCCAGGACCATTACTGGCTTCTTTAAATTGTTCCAAAATGACTTCATAAAATGACTTCGGATAGAGCTTAGCATGCCACATAAAGTTGACAAAGTACCCGGATTGCCTAGACTGAAAACAGAGAGGATGGAAGATTTTATGCATCATTTGATTTGTGCCGGCCTTCTGCCCGAGCACTCGTTTTATCCATGGCACTGGGACGATGAGCGACACACCTACACTACAGAATGTTCAGTTGTCGGGTGTAGCACTAAGGAGTCTACCAAAGATTTATTTCCAGGCTCCGTCACACGATTCTTGGACTCAACCGGTCAGCCCCTCAAAGACCAGGTCTCCTGCGACCACGTCTGGGGGAAATGGAGCTCGACCGCCGACCAATTCGATCTGCATAAAGACGAGTTCAGATACAGATGTATTTGCACGAAGTGCAAAGCAGAATGGCAAACCACAACCCTCTCGGCCAAGCAGACGAGAGGTTAGTGAGAGACAATATTAAAACCGCTAGCCTGACGCTAGCGGTTATTTTTATTCAGCCAAACGAAGGCTTCATGTCCACCGTGGCACCCTCGAGAGATTTGATGGTCTCGATAGCGGCAATCACGGCCGGAGAAAACTTCGGCTCCTGCAGTCCAATCAGAAACGACAGACAGCTGTTCCTCCAGGACGAGTGCACAATGCTCATGTTCACCTTTTGATCGGCGAAGGCTTGAGAAATTTGCATCAAGAGTCCCGGGTGATCTTGGCTGAATGAGAGCCTGATGGAATTGGCTTCGGCCAAATCCACAAGCATCTGAATCAAGTACTCGAAGAAGTCGAAACCTTGCTTGAGCGCCACCGGACCGAAATGGTCACGACTCGCTTGAAACTGCTCGATAAAAGTGGCCCGGTCTTTCGATGCGACCACCTCAATCAGCTGGTCGAGCTCGTTCCGAAAAGTCCGGAGGAACTCAAGCGAATGTGGATTAGCCATCTGGATTTCTGCGTACAGTTTTGGATCCTGAGTCAGAAGCCGACCCATCAAACTGATGACCACTTTGTAGAATGGGCTGGTAAAGTCCAGACTTTCGAGCACATTAACCCCGCGGGTCCTTACTGTTGCCGCCATAGCCAGAATGGCAATATGAGGCAATCCTTGGACACAGGCCACCACTTCATCATGCTCCTCCGGTGTGCTCACTTTCACATCAGCCCGCAGGTTGCATAAGAGGTCATGGAACCAAAGTCCCCAAGTGGCCAAGCGGCCAATTGTCAGTACCACCGTTTGCCCTCGCAAAGTTTTGACCGTTGGGGCGCACATCGGGTGCATCCCCACAACTTCGGCCCCAGCCTCCATCATGGCTGTGACCGGGCCAGTTTTGATACTGGTCACATCGAGCAGAAGTTGTTCCTTGCGAGCAAGTGGCGCCAAAGCCCGGATTGTCTGCTCGGCCACTTCAAGCGAAACCGCAAAGCAAACCACTTCAGCCCACTCAATCACAGCCCGATTAGACAATTCGGTGTCCACATCCGAACCACGGACTTCACAGCCAAGCTCCTCAAAGAACCGTTTGAGCCAACGGCCATAGCGACCGTTCACTCCAATAATTCCAATTTTCTTCGGAGCCAACTTGATTTTCCGATCAGCCGGAAAATCTTTCGGACCAATCAAATAAAATCTGGTCCGATTGTCGTGTCGATCAGCCATGCCCGGAGAGAGAACCTTCAATCTGTAAACCTCTCCGGCAACTCCGGAAGCGATAGCCGCAAATTGGGAAAACCTTTCCTCCTTCGCGACCATCTCCGCTGCCAGGGCGGTCGAAGCGACCGAGATTCGTTCACCGATTCCCAATTGCAACAAACTCCCCTTGCACTGCTCTAGGGCTTGGCTGTGAGAGAGCACACCCTTGATGGAATTAAAATCCACACCGGGCCGAGTCAAAAGGCAATGCGACGGAGCAAGTGACAGCTCGCCGATGACAGAGACTTGAGAGCTCCGACTCATCAACTTGAAAAGTTCCGGCACTGCGGCCGAAACCACCCCGGCCGTACTATTCTCAACTGGAACCAAAGCAAAAGAGCTATTCTCAATCGCCGTCGGAACCAATTCGTCATTTTTACCAACAAAAACCACCTCGCAATCCGAACCGAGTCCGAAGCGTGAAATCGCCTTGAGGCCGGCTTCGTGACCGTAGGTCCCTTGCGGACCTAAAACCGCAATTTTAGTGTTCATTTTTCAACCTTTCTTTTTGAAAGTACTGTTTGACAAGACACTACCACAATTGCCAAATATTGCAAACCTTTTTACTCTTCATTCGTATCATTCGTCTGAATTCGTGTATTGGTGTCGTGTTCGTTATCGCTCCTTATAAAATACTTTATTACCAAAGCGCAGATCGATGTAGTCCAACTTAGTTGTACTGGCCTTGAGATTCAAGTCATTATCATTCCAGACCGAGCTTAGATTATCAAAAGTCTTACCTAAAGTCTGACCACTACCGACGATAATTTTACCGCCGGCCTCCAGATAAAGTTCAAGATCACCATTTTGATTAGAATTAATTTTATTAACCAAAATACCTGACCCCCGCAAGGAATCGATAAAAAAGGCCAGCTCTTGAAAATTAAAATTTGATTTAAATAATTGATTGGTAAGATCGCCAGATTCGCCATTAAAATATTTCAAATAAGTTTGGCCGGAAAAAACAGGCGCTAAAGCGAAAGCTCGGCCGGTTTCATCCATTAGATAACAGCTGGAAACTGCCAACTCACTTGCCACTCCGTCACACCAAAGAAATTTGGGCTGGCGTTCGGCAATGCGGACCAAAATAGAACTTAGGCCCTGGCGAGCCACCGAGACACTGGCGACTCTGGGAAATTGGACCAGAATATCTGACTCAATCTTAGACTTTGGGAAAGTGACGATATTATTTTTAGAAAAAAACCAGAGAAAATTTCCAGAGGTCTCCTGACTGATAACCTGCGACAGATAATAATCACCAACTGCCTCATTGCCAGAAAAATTGATTTCGGCAATCTGCAAAGGTTTGAAGTGCGTGAAAAAGCTTAAAACAAAAATCCAAAGCAACAAGTCAAAAGAAATCAGACCAAAGTGAACCCAAAATGCTTTCCGCTTTTTCTGCAAAACGGCTTTGGGACGGAAAGCGCGTTGCCGGCTTTGGTACATGTTCATACAAACTAAGACTTGGGACCGATTTTATCCTTGCCGACATACGGTCGCAAAACCTCTGGCACAATAATCGAGCCGTCAGCTTGCTGGTAGTTTTCAACCAATTGAATCAAAACCCTAGGAGTGGCAATCGCCGTATTGTTTAAGGAGTGAGCAAAACGCATTTTGCCGTCAGTGTCTTTATAGCGAATATTGAGACGACGGGTCTGGAAATCATGGAAATATGACGACGAGTGAGTTTCGCGATATTTATTCTCTGAGGGCACCCAGGTCTCGATATCATATTTTTTAACTTGGCCAAGTCCCAAATCGCCACCACAATTGACCACTACATGATAGGCCAAGCCGAGCGACTGGATAAAATCCTCGGCATTTTTTGTGAGCTCCTCGTGGAATTTGACCGAGGTTTCGTGACTGGCCTCGCAGAGCACCACTTGCTCCCATTTGTAAAATTCATGAACCCGCATAAGGCCCTTGGTATCTTTGCCATGACTGCCCGCTTCCCTTCTGAAACTTTCGGAAAATGACAAAAACTTTTTCGGTAATTCTGATTTGTCCAAAACTTCGCCAGAGAAATAACCCATAGTGGCCACCTCCGCCGTACCGGCGAGATAATCCCCGTCTTGAGTCTTGTATAAATCTTCCTCGCCTTGCGGCAAATAACCGGTACCCATCAGATTTTCCCTCTTAGCGATTGACGGCACCAGCATCGATTCAAAACCGCGTTGGCTGAAAAAATCCAAAGCATACTGCCAAATGGCAAAATTTAGCCGAACCGCGTCATTCTTCAAATAGTAGCCACGAAAACCCGAGACCTTGGCCCCACGATCAAGATCAATCATGCCGAGAGCCGTCATTAACTCAATGTGACCTTTCGGCTTAAAATCAAATTTTGGAATTTCACCCCAAGTTCGAACCTCGACATTTTCAGCGTCACTCGCACCCTCTGGCACCGACATGTCGGGCAGGTTAGGTACCTGAAGCATCTGCAGTTGCCAATTTTTCATTATTTCAGTCAATTCGGCTTCATCCTTCTGCAAGGCCTCCTTGACCGATTTCATTTCTGAAATCAAACCGGCTTTAGCCTCCGGCGCGGCTTTAACAATTTTTTCGTTAAACGAATTCTGCTCGGCTCGCTTTTTTTCGACAGCTACGGTCAGTTCTCGTCTTTTCTCATCAATTTCTAGCAATTTGGCCGCTTCAAAATCCAAGTGCTTTTTCTTGGCACCCACTTGGATTAGGTCTTTATTTTCTCGAATGAATTTAATGTCTAACATGGGAATGGGTATAGAATTGGTATAAAGTATATAGTAGATAGTATATAGTATGGAAGAAAAAGAAAAAAGCTCAGGAAGAGTGTTATTATATTGACTGATTATGAATCCTTTAATCAGAGAGCTTACTCCTGATGAATTTCCAAAGAGGCTTTTGGAAATTCCCGACAAGCCGAAAAAACTATTTATTAGAGGCCAGATGCCACCGGAAGATTATAAGTGGCTGGCCGTCGTCGGCTCACGCAAATACACTCCTTATGGTAGGCAGGTCTGTGAAAAACTGATTGCCGGCCTGCACGGCCAGCCGGTCGTAATTGTTTCCGGTCTAGCTTTGGGAATTGATGCTTTGGCCCACGAAACTGCGCTTGATAACGGGCTTACCTGTGTTGCTGTGCCCGGCTCCGGCCTTGATCCTAAAGTAATTTATCCCGCCAGCAATTATCAACTGGCGGAGAGAATTATCGATAAAGGCGGGGCTTTGCTTTCGGAATTCGAGCCTGATTTTCAAGCCACAACCTGGAGCTTCCCTCAGCGCAACCGAATCATGGCCGGACTTTCCGACGCGATTTTAGTAATTGAAGCCGAGATTAAATCAGGAACTCTTATCACTTCCCGCCTGGCCACCGACTACAACCGGGAAGTAATGACTGTCCCCGGTTCAATTTTTTCTTCAACCTCCGAAGGTCCTCATATGCTCATTCGTCTGGGCGCCACTCCGATTACAACCAGCAAAGACATTCTCGATGCCCTTGGTTTGGTATCCGATTCGCCGCTTGCGGTGGAAGATAGGTATAAAGATATTTCTATGGAAGAGATGGCGATTATTAAACTTTTGGCCATCCCAACTTCTCGCGATGAGCTAATTCGTAAATCCGGCATGTCGGTCTCGCGAGCCAACAGTCTACTCTCCGTAATGGAGATCAAGGGTTTGATTAAAGAAAGTCTGGGAGAGATAAGGCTGAGCTAGTTTGTAGTGAGTAGTGTGTAGTGAGTAGTAAGTAGTTAGTAGAAGGAGTGAGTAGTTTTGTTGACAAGAAGTAGTTTAGGACTACAATTCGAAGTGGAACAAAGGACAAGGCAACATTGTAGGTGTCGGTTAGTGGCCGTGGCTGGTAAATCTGGACTGACATTATGCACCGGGTTCGAGTCCCGGAGTCTGGCGAGTACTAACTGTTCGAGTGCGTAGATGAATAGGTGGGAGGCGCCGATGGCCGTCTTTCGGGATGGCCGGAGCCAAAAAACAAGCAAAGTCACCAGTAGCCATAACTGGTCATGCTGTGAAATACCACCCTTCAAACAGGCCGAAGCCTAACGACTGAAAAGAGACTGCCAATCTCACTTGTCGTAAAGCAGGCGGGACAGCCGTTCCGGACCGTCGAAGTTCTCACGCTTCGACGGTCTTTTCTTTTCCAGAAAAGAATGTATTATGAAATATAGACAGTCACACCGAAAGAACAACTATGCCTGAATACCAATTAAGCAGAAAAACATTCGCGGTGGAAAGGATAATCGCTAACCTGGCTGATGGCGACACGGAATTGGAAAGGCGAGCTTTGGTAATCTCCAGAAATAGCCAGGGCACCCTCCCGCCCCACCTCTGCGTTGAAAATGCCAAACAGGACATGGCCGAAGAAACCCTCGCCAAGATTGAGGTTTCTCCAGCTTGAGCCGTTGCCCACCAAGCACACACCGCCAGAGTCAACCTTTGGCGGTTTTCATTTTTGGCTTGCAAATCTAATGATAAGGAGTATCGTATTAGACGGAGCAAATGGTCCGGCTGAATACCGCAACTCATAAGTGGAGAGACTGCCAGTTGGGTAAAAAATGGAAACTCGTCGAGCATCCCCCATCCCACAACTCTCCTACCAAGGCTAAGGGTGTCGACCTTTGCGGTCGATTATCGTAAAGCCTCGACACCTTGCATGCGAAGCGCGAGGTGCCGTGGTATATGGTGCGGAATTGAACGAAAAGCATCGGCCAACTTCGCTGCTTATTGGGACAACGCACGCGCCCCAAAAAATCGGGGTCGCCAAGAGCGTCGGAAATCCCTCTCATTAGCAGGAAGGGTCGATGTTATAGTCTCGCCCTAGGAAAGCGATCGTTCAGCGGAAAAATCAGTCACCCCTTTACTCCAAATCGCCCCAGACGCGCACGCGCGTCTGGGGCACTTCTTTTTCTAAAAATTTGCCAAAAATTTCTATATCGCCTGCCCCGTTAGACATTCTCACTGCGCGAAAACTTGCCACAATATATAATCTGTGTAAATCTTATAGACAATCACGTTGAGATTTATTTTTTGAATATCTAACGGGGTGAATAATACTTAGTGTCAATGATGCCAAATCCCGTTAGAGATTGTTCGTAGGAACGAACGGGACCTTCGGGGCAAAGCTGGAGGACTTGAGTAGTAGTAAATTATCAAATGCAAGAACCTAAACAAAAAATCTCTAACGGGACAAGACTACTAATCGTCGAGTCACCGGCAAAAGCGAAAACTATTTCAAAATATTTGGAAGGCAAATATGAAGTAGTCGCCTCGGTCGGACACATCCGCGACTTACCAAAGAGCAACAAAAAGGCCATCGACATCGAGGGCGGTTTTATCCCGCACTATGAAATCTCTAAAGGTAAAGAGAAAGTTGTCGCCGGCATTCGAACTGCCGCCAAAAGCGCGAGCGAAATTATCCTCGCGACCGACCCCGACCGTGAAGGTGAAGCGATTGCCTGGCATATCGCCGAAATCATTGGAAATGATGTCGGCGAGTCCAAAGTTCAAAGTGCAAAGTTCAAAAGTAAGATCAAAAGAGTCGTCTATCACGAAATTACCAAAGACGCGATTCTTGAAGCCTTGGAAAATCCGCGCGAGATTGATCAGAATCTGCGGCGCGCCCAAGAGGCGCGCCGCGTCCTCGACCGTCTGGTTGGCTACGATCTCTCCGGCTTAATTTGGAAAAAGGTTCGCTATGGCTTATCGGCTGGCCGAGTCCAATCCCCCGCTCTTCGCATCCTAATGGAACGCGAGCGCGAAATTAAAGCCTTTAAGCCGGAACAATTCTGGGTTATTGAAGCACAAACAGAAACTAAACTAAAAGACAAGATTACTTTGACTTGTGTCGAGGAACCGCGCGATCAAAAGTTGGTTGAGAAAATTCTTACAATCGGCAAAAAAGAAGCTTGGACCATCACCGACGTTTCCGAGTCCGAAGCCAAAAGATCACCGAAAGCGCCCTTCATCACTTCGACCCTGCAACAGGCGGCGAGTTCCCGCCTTGGCTTTGCCCCGTCACGAACTATGGGCATCGCCCAAAAACTTTACGAATCCGGTCTCATTACCTACATGAGGACCGACAGCACCACCTTGAGCAAGCAGGCTTTGGGACAAATTTTCAGCCTGATTGAATCAAACTATGGCAAGGAATATTTGAGCCCCCGCACCTTTGCCGCCAAGAGTAAAAATGCGCAGGAGGCCCACGAAGCCATCCGCCCGACTCACATCGGCACCAAAATAGCCGGCCACACTCCGGAACAGCAAAAACTTTATGAACTAATTTGGCAAAGAACTGTTGCCTCCCAAATGACGGATGCCAAGATTATGCGCGCCAAAATCACCGCTCATGTCGGTCCGGCCGATCTGCCCGATTTTGCTGTAAACGGCTCGCGAGTAATTTTCCCAGGCTGGATTGCAGCCGATCCCGACGCTCGAGGTGAGGATGTTATTTTGCCCCAGGTTAAGGAGGGTGAAACTTTAAAATTGCTCGACTTGTCGAGTCAGGAAAAATTTACCGAACCACCACCAAGATACTCCGAAGCCGGCCTGGTCAAAGAATTGGAGAAACGCGGTATCGGCAGGCCTAGTACCTATGCTTCGATTATCAAAACTATCGAGGAGCGCGGTTATGTGACAAAAGAAAACAAGGCGTTGAGACCAACCGATACCGGCGATGTGGTCAGCACTTTCCTTGAGGAAAATTTTGCCAACTATATCAGTGATTCATTTACTGCAGAAATGGAAGACGAACTGGATGATATCGCTCTGGGCAAACGCGAGTACGAAAAAACCTTGCGTGATTTTTACAAACCTTTCCAAAAGGAAGTTAAGTCCAAAGAAAAATTGGCCAAGGCCACCAATCTTGGTGATGCGCCGGCTGAATTTAAGTGCCCGGTCTGTGGCGGGCCGATGATTATCAAACTCGGACGAGCCGGACGATTTATGAGTTGTGCCAAATTCCCAGAATGTATGGGTGCGCGCACAATTGACGGCAAGGAACTGGAGGGCCCGAAGGAAACCGGCGAAAAATGTCCGGAGTGTAAAGATGGAAAATTGATTGAGCGCGATGGCAAATTCGGTCGCTTCATCGCCTGCAACAATTATCCAAAGTGTAAGTACATCAAAAAGGATCCTGAACTTGAGAAGCAGAATTCAACCGGCGTACAGTGTCCTGTTTGCAAGGAGGGCTACATGATGGCACGACGCGGACGCTTCGGCGTATTTTACAGCTGTTCAAAATATCCGGATTGCAAAAACGCCATTAAGGCCATGCCGACCGGCAAACTTTGTCCGATGTGTGGAGCCCTGATGATGCAGGGGACGAAGACCATTCCTGAGCGCTGCTCAAACAAGGCCTGCCCAAATCATAATCCGCATAAATTGGGAAAATAAAATTTTAAAAAACACCCTGATTTGCATCGGGGTGTTTTGAATTTTGTGCTGACAGAATTCAAGAGTGGCGACATTCGCCAAAATCTTGAGGCCAACATTCCTCCTCATCATCGAGGCCGGAAACTCCATGAAGACCGAGCCGACCGGCACTCGCCCGGAGCATCGTCTGCAGATGCTCCGCCGCCACAAAGGCGTTCGGGCTCCAATAACTACAGTTGACCAGCGAGTCCGCCACCGCGGCATGTTGAGGTAGAGGCAGGACATCATAGACCTTTATCTCGTGACCAGCCGAAGCCGGCCTGATCAGACCCAAGAGTCCTCGGAAGCCCCCACAGTGAACAATCTTCCGATGGACCGCCACATCCAAATCTATGGGTGGCAGGTGTGACAAGGCTCCGTCAATCGGCCAACACGGAGCGCCATCATGAATACCGACAATCGGCTGATCGCCGTGAAGAGCCGACCAGGCCAGAGCCGACCTCTTGAGCTCCTTGAGCAAAGCAAAGATATTCGGATGTGTGAATTCCGCAACCCACAGAGCATGATCGTGCTTGGGAATAAAATTATTCCACAGAAAAGCCCGAAACGATTCGACTTCCGGAACTTCGGACCGGCCGAGCAGTGGGAAGTGTCCGAGATGGATGCTTAGGGAAACAATGCGCTTCATAGGTACAATTTGTAAGGAACAATCTTTTTGCTTCTCATCTCAATACCGAAATGGCATTAAGTAAAACAAAAGTAGCCCTAGGGCTACTTTTTGACATCGTTTAGTTTGGAGAAAATGGTTAAACAATAGCAAGAAGCAACCCTCGGGAGAGGTTCATGGTCTTCTTGCTGGTTTTTAATGCCATTTTTGACATGGAAATAGTCTACCAGCCAGGCTGGAATTTCGCAAGTGTTAGATTGAAAAATTCTTAACCGAGTAAAGCTCGTCATTTTCCTCGGCCTCTTTTTCTACCTCACTTCGGTCGTCAACTGCCACCGGCTCACTGGTGACTGGCGCGCTTGCCGGCGTAATCTTGGCCATTTGAGTTTTCTTTTCAATCGCCTCCAAGATACTTCTAAGATCTGCCGGAGAAGCGAAGTCTATTACGATTCTCCCACCCTCTTGCCTCTTGTCTATTCGCACTTTGGTACCGAGCGACTCGGCCAACTTGCCTTCGATATCAATATACTCCGGCTCAAGCGGATCCGGCTTCCTCTGCCTTTCGACGGCGATGCGACGAGCGATATTCTCTGTCTCGCGGACAGTCAATCGCTTGAGCATAATCTCCTTGAACAAAACATTTTGCTCTTCCGGCCTGTCGGAAAGCATGAGAAGCGTTCTGGCGTGACCTTCGGAGATTTTGCCTTCGGTCAAAACACTGATTACTTCTTCCGGCAAGGACAACAGACGCAGAGTGTTGGAAACATACATTCGGCTCTTGCCGATTTTCTGCGCAATTTCGTGATGTTTCAAATTAAATTCCTTGGCCAGTCGGTCAAAAGCTCGTGCCCGATCAACCGGGTTCAAATCTTCTCGTTGGAGATTTTCAATAATTGCAAGCTCCAGCTTCATCTTGTCACTGTCTTCCTCACTGCGAATCAAAACGGGCACTTGTGAGAGACCGGCCAACCTCGAGGCACGCAAACGGCGCTCGCCGGAAATCAATTCGTATTCAACAAACAGGCCACCGTCTTCTTTGATTTTTTCTTTTCGGCTGACAACGAGCGGTTGCAAAATACCGTATTGGCGAATTGATTCGGCCAAATCTTTGAGACGAGCTTCGTCAAATTCCTTACGCGGTTGAAAAGGGTTGGGAAAAACCTTCTCAACTTCAACCCAAAATATCGAATTATTAAAAAAGGCCATTGATTTAAATAGTTATTAGTCATATTCTAACACATAATTTAAGACATCAAAACGCACTTGTCTTTTCAAAGGAAGTCTGATAGTATGGCACCTGTCCCTATTTTCCATTTTGAGATTTAATTTTTAATTTTCCCCTATGTCCCAAGATCAACTAATCAAATTGGCCTGTACCAAGTGCAAACGCATCAACTACTGGAGCCGAAAGAATAAGAAAAAAGTTGAGCGCAAAATCGAGCTCAAAAAGTTTTGCAAATGGTGCAAAAAGCAGACTCCTCACAAGGAAGCCAAGAAGTAGTTAAAAACCGCCTTGAAGGCGGTTTTTAACTACTTAATTTCTAGCATTCTAAAGGCGGGTCCGCCGATAACTCTCGGCTTACAGCCGCAGTACCCTTGTTTGGATTTTCCCATCACCTAGGAAGGCTCGACAAAATACTCAAACAGGCTTCGAGTCTCGGACAAAAGTGCTCCCCAGCACTTTTTCGTATCCTCGTTGCTTCGCAACTTGCGGGTCCGCCGAGACTCGAACTCGGAACCTCGGTTTTGGAGACCGATGTTTTACCATTGAAACTACAGACCCATGGAAGTATCCTAGCAATTTTCACAACTTTAGCCAAACACCTATTACCTCACCACACCGCCGTATCAATCTATTCTACCATTCGCGCGAATAAGCCCATTAGACGAAAAGAGTGTGACCAACCGAGGTATAGTTGCACCATCGAAATTTTTGTGGTTATAACTATTTAGAACCTTAACAAAGGATTCTCTATGCCAAGCACACAAAATGAACCCGGGGTCATTCCTGTTTTTTCAGGTACCCAGCTCCGAACTCGACGACCAAGTCGTCCGAGTCATTACCGAAGAAGCGGCCTTCGTGGAGTCCTGTAAGGGACAATCCCGGATGCTGATCTGTCCCTTGCCGGAATAAGCATCTGCGCTCCGCTTCACCCCTCCGCCCTCGTGGCGGAGTTTTTTGTTACGATATATCGTACTATTCTGCCAAGATAAATTTTCTCACAGTTTGGACAATCCTGCTTGAATCCTTAGGCTCGAACCACTTAATATTTTTATCTCTTCTAAACCAAGTCATTTGGCGCTTGGCGTAGTGCCAAATCGCCGACTCAAGTTGTTTGACCATTTCCTCTTTTGAGATTTCGCCCCTCAGATATTTTGCCTGAAAACGATATTCCAAACCCAAATCCTCCATTCTCTTCCAAGAGAGGCCAGCACGATGAAGCTTCGTCGCCTCACCAATCATCCCCTCCCTAATTCGCGCGAATAGGCGAATAGAGATTCGCTTCTTTAATTTTTCGGCTGGCAGATTGAGGCCGATTTTCAAAACATTATATTTTGATCCAAAAAAATTAAACTCTGGGACTTTTCCAATAGCCCTGGCAATTTCAATTGCCCGAATTAGACGCCTAGGGTTATTCTTATCGATCTGACTCGCCCTTCGGGGGTCGAGCTTTTTGAGTTGCTCAAAAAGCTCTGCCGTAGTTTTTCTTTCCAACTGTCGGCGAAGTTTCAGGTTCGGCGGAACCTCGGGAAATTTTTGTCCGCTTAAAATGCTGTCGATATACAAACCGGTACCGCCACAAATTATCGGCAATTTACCTTTAGCCAAGATTTGCTCGACTACGTGACCTGCCAATTTCTGATAGTCGGAAACTGTAAAAACTTTCCTGGGCGAAACCACATCAAGCAAATGGTGCCTGACGCCTTTCATCTCCTTTTTGGTAATTTTGCCCGTGCCAAGATTGAGTCCTTTATAGACCTGTCTCGAATCGGCGGAAATCACTTCCCCGTTAAATTTTCTGGCCAAAATAACCGCCAGATTACTCTTGCCGGTGGCAGTTGGTCCCAATATCACCAAAACCTTACTTTTCATTGTGCCGGGAGAGAGAATCGAACTCTCAAATCTTTCGATGCACGATTTTGAGTCGTGTGCGTCTACCAATTCCGCCATCCCGGCTTACGGGCCAATCTTCTATGTTTTAAGCCAATTACCAAATTAGTCTAGCAGAAAATATTGGCCACGCCAATATGGGTCAAAAATGACTGACCGGACCACTGCACTAATTTCTGCTATCGCAGAAATTAGTGCAGTTGGAGAATTTTTTAGAGGATAAGAAAAACCCCAAAACAAATTGGTAAATTTGTTCGGGTAAAATAAAAGCCCGCGAAGCACCTGCTTCGCGGACATGATGAAACTCAACCTTGTTTAGGTTTAGCCCTTGCCGCCGCCACCGTTGTAGGGCGGATAGTACTGCTGGGGACCCTTCAGATTTTTCCAGATCGGGACGATATAATACGTCCCCTTCTTGAAGTGGAGAATCGGATAACCCCAGCTCGCCGGATCGTAATCCAAAAGGGCTGGCACCGCCTGCCCTTCCGCGCGAATCGACAACTGGATCGGGGTTTCTTTGGGCGTAAAACCGTGACCCCAATCAAACCCCGGCTCCGGTACGGCAATCACAATCTGGGAATCTGCGTCGTAATCGAAGGTGGCCACAATGGTCGGGGGCACACCGTTCGTCACGAGGACATAGATGTTTCCGTAGAGAAGATTACCGTTGCGAACCGCTACGACGCCGTCGATGCCAACATCGAGTGCCGCCGCAGTTTTGGTTGTGCCGGTCGGTAGTCCAGTCTTCAGGTTGTAAACCGTCGAAACCGGATTGCTGCCATTCCAAGTCGAGAGAATAACTTCACCGCCCAGACACTGATCAGAAGAGAAGTACGACGGCCAATAGAACTTGCCGTCCGCTCCACCTTCGAGATAGGTGTCCCGAATGATGTTGCCATTCTGGTCGCGCTCGAGCACTCTCACGCTCGTCACGCCAGGCAGATAAATGGGTATTTGGCTATTCATCTGCAAGGACACCTTGAGAGCATCATTGGGGATGAAGTACCCGCCACCATCATTCGTCAACTTGAAGGAATTGTACGCCGAAAAAAGCGTATCCCCGTCATTGTTTTGAATACCGGCGTAGGCCCAGCACCAATCGACAGCATTGGCCACCTCCAAGACCAGTGGTCTGCTCGAGAGAATCGCCAGGATCTTTTTGGGATCGGTCCCGGAATCATCACGAACATACTGCTCCCAGATGTAGTTGCTGTACGTGCTCGCCGGCACCGAGGACTGCGACCAAAGCGACGCGTAGACCTGCGTCGACTGCTCCAGCGCATAACCCCGAAGCACTTCAATCGAGCCAATCTGCAAACTTTCAGGCATCGTAACAGCCGGAACCTGAATCGCCGTAGTCTCCGCCCGAATGCACTGCACCGACACAAACGCCGCCAAAATGACGGCCACTGCGTACTTGATGATTTTCATTTTTTGTCCTTGTTTCTTTTCTGACGTTTACTGCCGTTTCTGCACTTCCGCCTTGGACTTAATTTCCGGGGGCGAAAACTTTTGATTTTGATCAAAGGACGGCGCAAGTGTCCCTTCGAGGACAATGCTTGTTGTTGAAGTCGTCGGCTGGGTCTTGATTTTCGTGTCCGCATGAGGCATCGGCCCCTTCGGAGTTGCGACCCACTTGACGCCCACTTGTGGCGTCACGATCACCGCGGTCGCATCTTTCGAAACATGTTTGGGAATAATGGAATACACCCAATAGCCGACAAGAGCAAACGCCAACGCAACAACTAACCGCACAGATAATCTCGGTTTCATTATTATTTTAGGTTGAGTTTTCAAGGGTTTTGGGCGAATTGGTCGCCAAAAACCTAACTAAAAAGCCTTTGGTAAGGCCGTCTGTAGCGACTATACGCTATCATTCAACTAATGTCAACCGAGCGACCGAACTTGGGACAGATGCTATAATTCAGAAATCCTATGAAAAATTTCCTGAAAAAAATCATTCGGACCAAAAGGAATTACGACCCTTTGATTGAAATTCACATTTCTGCCGAGACTTTAAAGAACAATTTGGCGGAACTCCGAAAGATTGGTGAAGAAAAAGGTGTTGCGCCAGTTTTAAAGAGCAACGCTTACGGACACGGCTTAGTCGCGGTCGCTAAGATTTTAGAAAATGAACCGAAACCTTTTTTTGCGGTTGATTCTTACTTTGAGGCCACGGCCCTAAGACATGAGGGTATCAAATCCCCCATCTTGATTATCGGCTACACTCGAAACGAAACAATTGCCGGCAACAAATTGAATCTAGTCGCCTTTACAATCACAAGTTTAGAGCAACTAAGAGATTTGTCCGAAAATTTGAGGCGACCTGCCATCTGCCACCTTAAAATTGACACCGGCATGAATCGACAAGGTGTAAGAGCAGAAGAATTGGCTGAATCAGTCAAACTTATTAAAGCCAATCCAAGAATTGAGCTAGAAGGTTTAATGTCACACTTTTCTAGCGCCTCGAATCCGGAGCAAAGCTTTGCCAAAAGTCAGATTGAAAAATGGAATCAGGCAGTAAAATTTATCCGCAAGGAATTTCCAAACCTAAAATATTGGCACCTCTCGGCGACCGGCGGCCATCTTTTTACTAATGAAATTGACGCCAACGTCACAAGAGCCGGCATCGGACTTTACGGCATTTCACCGAGTGAAAAATTAGCAACCAAGATTAATTTAAAGCCGGCCCTTTCGGCCGACTCGATAATCACCGGAATTAAGAAAGTTAAGACTGGCGAATATATCGGCTATGACTTGCTTTACAAAGCCGAAAAGGATTTGACTGTCGCCACAATCCCTTTTGGCTATTTCGAGGGAGTTGATAAGCGACTGACTAACAAAGGATTTGTGAAAGTCAGCAGTCGTGACTGCCCGATTGTCGGCCGAGTCAGCATGAATATTACGACTATCGATGTGAGCGGGATAGATGATTTAAAACTTAATTCATCGGTTAATATCGTGAGTTCAAATCCGCATGACCAAAACTCAATTCAAAATATTGCCAAGATTTGCGGTGCCAGTCCTTATGAAATTTTGGTGCATATTCCGGAGCATCTAAAAAGAGTGGTAATTTAAAAGCCCGACCAAAAAATTTGATCGGGCGAACGCCTATTCCTTATCCTTTTGGACGGCCACGGCTTCAAGGCAGGTCTCGATGAACTTCTCGGTCGGAAGATAGCGGTCGCCAGAGACTTCCAGATAGCCATTTTTCTCAAACGACCGGTCAAGAAACATAATCACCACCTGCGCCGAAAGCGAGGTGCGGGCGCAAATCTCCCTTAAAGTCAGGGCACGCCACACATTTCTGGTATAGCAGGCTGAAACAATCGCCCAGGCGATGTCTTGTGAGATGATGCACCAGCAGGAAGATTGTATGCTGTCATCATCGGCCCGACTATGGATATCCCTCGGCTTAATCTCTGAAGCGAGCTTATTGGTCGGAGTCTTCATATTTTCTGCTTTTGACAGTAGCACAAGATTTGCGAAAATTCAAAAAACCGGTAAAAACCGGTTTTTTGAATTTTTGTGGTCAGGGATAATTTGTTTGCCGTCGCAAACAAATTTCCGCGACCCTGCCTCGCCCGTTTTGCTTGTTAGCAAAACATCGCTCCGGCTCGCACAGGTACGAAAAAATCTCCAGCAGTGGAGATTTTTTGTCTTGTGGCCACAGCTCTCACTCGACCGTCGTCTCGTTCGGCCGCGACCCCGCCTCGCGACCCACCGAAACG
>JBAYGS010000008.1 GCA_041666545.1 Candidatus Paceibacterota bacterium
GCTTCAGTACAGGTTTCCCATTTCTTCGCCGTCAGACCGGCTCGGAAATATGGGAGAACCTCTCCAAATCTCCCCCGAAAGCAAAGCAGTTTGCTTTCTCGTGTGGGCACGGGGAGATTTGAACTCCCAAGCCTTACGGCACACGTCTCTGAAACGTGAATGTTTACCAATTTCACCACGTGCCCAGTCAGGTCATAGTTTACCTGAGTTTTTTCAAAAGGCGAAATTATTATCCTAAAGACTAGATCATCCTCGCATTACCCAACTTATCCACCTGCACTAATTTCTGCGATAGCAACAATTAGTGCAGGTGGTATAATTAATCAAAATGAGCATTACCAAGAAGTACCAATCTAGAAACCTATACAGTGGAAAGATTAAAAGTAAGTTGATTATTCTTTTGCTGGGCGGTTTGGCTTTAAGTTTATCTCGCTCACCTCGGCAGCAATTTGAAATTTTAAGCGAGATGGCCGATGAGTGGCAAGGCATTCGTCGCTCGAGTATTAAACGGGCGATTAAGTCCATTCATCGTGACCGTCTTGTCTCCGAGATAAAAAGTTCAGACGGGTCAATTCGTTTGGTTCTTACAGAGCGAGGCAAGGAGGCCGGGGTTTTGTGTAATTTAGATAAACTAAAGCTCAAGGTCCCGGCCAAGTGGGATGGGAACTGGAGAATTGTTATTTTTGATGTTCCGGAGAAGCTTAAGGTGGTCCGTGAATCATTAAGGATGCACTTGAACAATTTGGGTTTTATTGAACTGCAGAAATCCGCCTTTATATATCCGTTTCCGTGTTTTGAGGAGGTGAGTGAAGTGGTAAATTTTTATGGCGCAGAAAAGCATGTCAGGATGATTACTGCTAGCGCTGTAGACAACGAGGAATCTCTAAAGATCCAGTTTGATTTGTAGTATCTTCCACCTGCACTAATTTCTGCGATAGCAAGATTTAGTGCAGCGAGATTGAGAGATAAATTTTCTGTGCGCGAGAGAGGAATCTTTCCTTCGCCTTAAAATTTTCTCGTCAGAAAATTGTCGCGGGAGAGGACTTGGTCACGCATAATTTTCTGCTGAAAATTTGCGCGACCCCGCCTCGCGCCGTCGCGCTCCGGCTTCCAAGTCCTCACGAAAGCTCCTATGAGGACTTTCCTTCGCCTTAAAATTTTCCCGCCAGAAAATTTTAGGCTAGGCACCGACTCGGCTTCGCACACTGCTGTGTGCTCACTGCCTCCGTCGTTCAAGTCCTCTCCCGCAGGCTACAAAACAAAAAATCCTGTTGCTCTCGCAACAGGATTAATGTTTTGTGCGCGGGAGAGGACTTGAACCTCCACGCCTTACGGCGCACCCACCTCAAGGGTGTGCGTCTGCCAATTTCGCCACCCGCGCGTTTGTAGTTGTAGCCCTGAATTTGTGGTCACAGATATTTTGCTCGCCGTCGCTCACAAAATTCTGCGACCCAGACTCGCCCGTTTTGTGTGCTCACAAAACATGGCACCACAAGAGTACTTCAAATTTCTAACTCGCAAAGCTCGAAGAAATTTAGGTCGCTCCGTCTCGCACAAGTCCAGAAAAATCTCTAGCAGTAGAGATTTTTTGGCTTGTGCGCCCGGTAGGAATCGAACCTACGACCATCTCCTTAAGAGGGAGCTGCTCTACCAACTGAGCTACGGGCGCATATATAATTTCAAAACATCTGGACTGAGTCCCGACGTTCGCCCTGCGAAGTCGGGGTCCCGACCTCTGTCCCAGAGCGTCGGGGCTATGAGCGGAATGCTTAAAAATTTAACAGATTTTGCTGATATTAGCAATCAATGATTGTGTAATTGGGACAGTAGGTATAAGTTGCATTTTGTCTTGGTCTGCCGTATAACTGACACAGAGAAAGGAATCTATGAATGCCATTGTAATTGTAACCACCAATATGCGGGCTGGTTTTGGAGAGGCCGCCAAAGAGGGGATTGTTGGTGTCTATCAGGTGCCAAATGAGTCGCGGTTTCGGAAGGTCGCGTCCAGAGTTGGCGACAGAATCAGTCGGCGGAAATGGCAAGCTCCGGGGGACCGTGCGCACGCCATTCGAGAAGGTTTGATGAGGGAAGGGTTTATTCCACTCGCCACAGGCGCCCCGTGTTTTGTTTCAGTTTTTTAGGAAGATGCCGCTTGGAATTTAGTACCAAGCGGTTTTTTAATTTATCGGAAAATTCAAAGCAGTTTGAATTTCCCTATCTTGTGCCCGAGGTGAGAGTTGCCGAAAACATCGGCGGGTGCTTTTCTCGTTTCGCGGACGAAACATAGAAAAGCCTTTCAACTCTCACACGCAAGCCAAGCAGTTGGCTTGCTCTCGTTCCCAGTCCGCTTCGCTACCTGTGCCCGAGGTGAGAGTTGAACTCACACGGCCTTTTAATGGGCCAACAGATTTTAAGTCTGTCGCGTATAACCAATTTCGCCACCCGGGCATTTAAATCAGCTTTTAGCTATCAGCTTCTAGCTTTTAGCTTGAGGCCACGGCGAGAATCGAAGCTTACAGCTTCAGTACAGGTTTCCCATTTCCTCGTCGGCAGACCGACTCGGAAATATGGGAGAACCTTTTCGATTCTCGACGCAAGTGAAGCAGCGACCAAAATCTCTTGAGTACAGCGATTAGAGATTTGAAGCACTCTTGTGGTGTTCACTTGCTACCATGGCCAGAAAAAGCGCAGGGCACTTTTTCTTGAGGCCACGGCGAGAATCGACTACTACATAGTCAGGTGCTTTTCTCGTTTCGCGGACGAAACATAGAAAAGCCTTTCGATTCTCGACGCAAGTGAAGCAGTTCACTTGCTACCATGGCCAGAAAAAGCGCAGGGCACTTTTTCTTGAGGCCACGGCGAGAATCGAACTCGCGCATAGAGATTTTGCAGATCTCTGACTTACCACTTGTCTACGTGGCCGATATTATTTTACCAGATTTGAAATCTGATCAATCTTCTGACGATTTTTTTCTCCTTGATCAACCGCAAAATCAAAGAAAGGAATCATCGAGAGCCGAGAGTGCGCTTTCACAAATTCCCGAAACTCCGCCCTTTGACGCTTGAGAAAATCTAACGCCGCTTTCTCGGCAGTTTCCGGAAAGACGGTAAACATTATTGTTGCCCCTTTAGCCTTATCTGTCAACGTAATACTGGTCACGGTAATAAGAGAAAGCCGATTAGATTCGGCTTCGATAAATTTGGTAGCCAACTCCTGAACGATACTTTTAATTCTGTCGTCTCTTAGTCCCATAAATTTAAATCATTACTAACTTAACTGCGATTAGTCGGTCACCGGGAGCGATTTCGATACTGGATTCAATTTGGGCGCCAAATTCGTTGCCGGCCAGAACCTCTTTGGTGTCCTTTTTGCCCTGTTGAAGATTTTTGACCTTGCCTTTACCCAGTTCGTTTTCTCGTCTGACAATTTTGACTTCATCGCCCAGATTGATGGCGCCCTCCTCGACTCGGCCACCGAGGATGTACTTGCCCTTGGCGGTGCTAAAAATTTTAAGAATCTTAGCCTGACCACCCACCGCCTCAACCTGCTTTTTAGGTGTTCGGTCGATAATCGCTTGCTTGAGCCAGTCGGTGAGTTGGTAGATGATATCAAAAGTTTTAATTTCGATTCCAATTCGCTCGGCCATCGCTTTGGCTCTCGCGTCGGCGCTAACATTAAAACCGACAAGAAGAGTTCCTTCCTTACCGCCGGCGGCTTTGATATCGCTTTCGGTAATATCGCCGACGCTTTGAGAAATTATTTTTACAACCACCCGGTCGCTTTTAATTTTACCAACTTCATAACCAAGAGCCTCGAGCGAACCGGACAAATCAGCCTTGAGAATGATTGGCAGGGTAGGGGTGGTCTCCACAGGCTCTTCACCGTTCTCGGCAATCTTCTTTGAAACTGGCTTGGCGCCGGCGAGTCTTGCCAATTTTTTCTCTTTCAAATCCTCGACAAAGGCTTCCGCTTCACGCTTGTTCTTGAAGGTTTGGCAAAGAGAGCCAACTGGCGGGGCGGAATCGAAGCCGACTACTTTAATCGGGCTTGAGAAGGTAGCCTCGCCAACTTTCTTGCCGGCAAAATTTTCGACAATTCGCCCCGGGGAAATACTTTCACCTGCGACAATCGCTTCACCTTGCTTCCAGGTGCCGTCCTTAATGATGATGGTGGCGGAGATGCCCCTTCTCGAATCAACGGCCGTTTCAATCACGACACCGGTCATAAGTTTGCCGTAATCGGCGGTGCGCTCTTCCATCTCTGCCGACAAGATTATCAAATCAAGCAGGTCGCCGACGCCAACTCCGGTTTTGGCAGAAATCGGAACACAGGGAATACTACCACCGTAGCCCTCGACATAAATTTCATTCTCGGCCAAGCTTTGTTTGGCGCGCTCCAAATCGGCGTTTGGTTTGTCGATTTTGTTGATGGCGACGACATAAGGGATTTTGCTGACGAGGATACAGCGGAGAGCGTCGAGAGTTTGAGGTTTGACGCCATCTTCGGCCGAGACGACCAAAATTGCCACATCAGCCACATCGGCCCCGCGAGTCCTGATTTGGCAAAAGGATTCGTGGCCGGGAGTGTCGAGAAAAGTCAGGCGGTGGACCTTGCCAGCGCCGTCTCTGTGCTCAACTTCGTAGGCCGAAAGCTTTTGAGTGATGCCACCGGCTTCACCTTCAACCACATTGGTTTTTCGGATGTAATCCAAAAGCGTCGACTTGCCGTGGTCGACATGTCCCATCACGCAGATAACCGGCGGGCGAGGAGAGAGTTTATTCGGTTGGGTTTGAGTTTTTGGCATAACGGTTGATAAACGAAACCGCCCCATAATGGGGCTAGATTCAACTTGTCGAGATTATACCTAATTTTTCAGTTTTTCGCCAGCTTTCTTGATCGCCTCTTTTTCCTCGGCGGTTAGTTCAAAAGTCGAGCCGAAATTTGTAATCGGCTTGGCAAAAACGCTCACATGCTCGCGCGAGTACAAAGTGGAAATCACAACTCCGTCGCCGGCCTCGCTCATGAAGGCTGTGGCAAAACTTTGATTGCCGCCCGAGCCGGTGCCTTTAAATGGGTTAAATCGGATAGTCTCGATGGCCGTACCCTCTTTTTTTAGACGACTATCGAGATTGGCGAGCTTGGTTTCGGTCTGGTCCTTAAAAATTTTTAAAACATTAAACCTGCGGTCGAGGGTGGCAATCGAATCGTCAAGGCTCACAGATCTTTTGCCGACCAAAAGCTTATTCAGTTTCCATTCGAGCCGGATAATCCAGGCAACCAAAAGGACGATGACGATAATCAGGGCATAGAAAATAACTTGCTCGGTTGGCAGACCGTAAATCATGGAGAAAGTATAGCATGGGGAGAGTTGGTAGTGGGTAGTGAGTAGTGAGTAGTTGGGGAAAACAGGCCAGTTTAGAAGTTTTGAGGTTAGGAAGTTTAGAAGTCTCAAATAAAAAGACCCGCGGGAGGCGGGTCTGGATACGAGGAGAGTCAGAGAAGGTTGAGAACTTGTGTGGCAGACTTGATGAGTTCCCCAATTTCCTCATCATTCATGTGGTCGCCGAATTCAATTCTACCCTCATCGTTTCGGTCTGGTCGAAGTAGGTTGCCAAGGTTGTGAATAAACGGCCAGGCAACAGCGCTAACTTGGTAGCTATCGTCTTTTTCTCGGTCGCGCTTTGGGATTGGGGATAGGACACCCTCGTCGTTCTCCTCGACCAGGACTTTGTTGCTGTTGTGTAGTTTTTTGAGGGCAGTAAGACATTTCCAGTAAAAAGAAACTGAAGTGCCGTTAACAAGTAGTGAGCTTTCCATATCGAGCTTTCCTTTCCTAAAGACTGTGATATCATAGCAAAGCTATTATGTCAACTAAGTCGAGAAAAATTTATTTGGACAATGCTTCAACTACGCCACTTGATCCTGCGGTTTTCAAAGCGATGAAGCCGTTTTTGATGGAGGATTTTGGTAATCCCAGTTCGATTACGGCTGGCGGTGTGAAAGCTAAACAGGCGGTTGGCAAGGCGCGCAAAAGCGTGGCCGAGCTTTTGCGCGCCTTGCCAGATGAAATCACTTTTACTTCCGGTGGTACCGAATCAAACAATTTGGCGATCTTCGGTTTGGTCAGGAATCTTGAGTCTCATGGCTTACCGATTTCCAAAATGCATTTCATTGCGACGAATATCGAGCATAGCTCGGTCCTAGAGCCAATGCGCGAGTTGGTGAAAAGGGGAGCTAAGGTTGATTTTGTGCCAGTCGAATCAAGTGGCATTGTTGACGCGCAGAAAATCAAAAAAGCTCTTAAGCCGAACACTGTTCTGGTCTCGGTGATGTCGGCCAACAACGAAATCGGCACTATCCAGCCCATCCGCGAGATTTCTAAAATGCTTCGCCATTTTCGAAAAACTACTCACTACTCACTACCCACTACGCACTTAAAATCGGTTCGACCAATTTTCCATTCCGATGCCAGCCAAGCGCCGAATTATTTGGAACTGAATGTTGAAAAACTTGGCGTTGACTTGCTTACTCTCGATGCTCATAAAATGTACGGGCCTAAGGGTGTTGGCGCACTTTATGTTAAGCGGGGCACAACTCTGTCGCCAATTATTTTTGGGGGAGGACAAGAGAGGGGTCTGCGTTCAACGACCGAAAATGTCGCCGGCATCGTCGGTCTGGCCAAAGCTTTCGAAATTGCCAGTCACCTTCGCATTAATGAGTCACTCCGTCTCTCTAGACTCCGCGATTATTTCTATTCTCTAATTCGCGCGAATGGTGGAATAGTTGAGAGCGAGAAAGTTATTCTAAATGGCGATTTGGAAAACCGTCTGCCAAACAATTTGAATATTTCTTTGCCGGGCGTGGATACAGAATTTCTGGTTTTGCAGTTGGATAATGCCGGAATCACCGTCTCGACTAAAAGCTCTTGTTTGCGTGATGAAAGCGATTCCTATGTGGTTAAAGCTTTAGGCGGAGACAGGAAACGCGCGAAGACTTCAGTCCGTTTTTCTCTCGGTCGAGACACGCGGAAAGCCGATCTTGATCAGACAGCGAAAATTCTAAAAAATCTCTTGCAATCGTAGTGGGGTTGCTCTATTATTGTATTAAATTAAATTCCCTCTTATTTTAATTAGTTTACTCCCCACTACTAACTACCAACTACTTACTAATCTATGGAACATCTAACCAAACACCAACTCATCCTCGTTGCCCTCCTCGTCAGCTTCGTCACCTCAATTGCCACCGGCATTGTGACGGTTTCTTTGGTGAACCAGGCTCCGCCGGCAGTCACGCAGACCATCAATAGGGTCGTTGAACGCACCATTGAAAAAATCGTTCCGGCGACCTCTCAGGGCGCTGCAGTCGTGACTAAGGAAACTGTCGTCGTAAAACAGGAAGACTTGACTATTCAAGCCGTTGAGAAAAATTCTAAGGGTATTGTGAGAATTTTCGGCCAGCCAATCGCTCCCCAAGGTGTACCTGAGAACTCAGGCATCATTTCGGCCCAAGAAATTCCAGCTAATATTTTTGTCGGAGTTGGCGCAGTTATTTCCAAAGACGGCGTGGTAATCATCGACCGCAAGGCCTTGAGCAAGGCGAGCGCGCTTGTCGGGGTTTTTGCCGGCGGCAAGTCTGCGCCACTTAAATTTTTAGGCGTTGATAACAATGGTCAAGTCGCGGTTCTCCAGATTGATAAAGGTGATAGCGTACTTAGCGCCGAACTGCCCCAATTTATTCCGGTGGTTCTGGGTGACTCGGACAGTTTGAAACTCGGCCAATCATTAATTGCAGTCGGCGGCCAAGACCGCAACAATGTCGCCTTGGGTATCGCTTCCAGCTTAATTACGAAAGATGAAGCTCCAGCTCCAACAGCCAATCAAATTCTTGCTAAGGATGTTGTTGCGCACGTAGTCTCAATCGAAACCGACATCAGTTCGCGAGGCGTCGCTTCAGGAGGGGTTCTTCTAAATCTTTCCGGAGAGGTCGTGGGTCTTAATCTTGGTGATGGGATAGGCAGTACCGGTGGCAGTGTTTACACCGCGATAAATTTGGCCAAAAAACAAGCCGATTCCGTCCTCTCTGGGTTAAACGCTAAAACCCGCTAATTTAGGTTTGATCCCGTTAGAGATAGGCTATCAAGAGATAACCGTCATCGTGTCAAAGTACCTGTCGGGCCAGTTTAGCTCATAACTTGGCTCAACCCAGCCATTTCTAACAACAAATCTCTAACGGGATTGACTTATAAAAAAAGTACAGTATAATATCAAGGTAACTAATTAAATTAGGCTGTTTTTTCGCCAGCCGTTTCCAAGTTATAATAGTGTTGCCTCGGTAGTCTTAAACTTCAGAACTTATAAACTTCTAAACTATTACCTATGCCTCCACTAAACCATTTCACAACTAAGGCCAAGGAAGCCATTCGCAAGGCCCACGAGTTGGCGATCGAGCGTGGCCAAAACCATGTCAATCCGCTTCACCTTTTGGCGGCGCTTTTGTCGCAAGACGACAGCATCGTGCTGTCAATTTTGGAGAAGCTTGGTGTGGATACGATTTTACTTACCGATTCACTTTTGGAAGACATCGAGGGGGCCGAAGGCGCCTCGACTCTTTCACCGTCATATCAAATTTACCTTACTCCCGAGCTTGCTCAATCGATTGAATATTCCGGCAAAGTCGCAGCCTCACTCAAGGACGAATTTATTTCAACCGAACACCTGTTCATCTCACTTTTTGATGTGGCCGGTAGTGCGCGTGAAATTTTATCCAAATTCAAAATTGACCGCGCGAGCGTTATGCGGGTGCTTGATGAGGTGCGCACCAACAAGACTACCGAGACAACTCAACCGAAGCGTCACAAGTCTTTGGCCAAATATACCCGCAACTTAACCAAACTGGCTCTGGAGAACAAGCTTGATCCGGTTATCGGTCGCGACAGTGAGATTGCCAGAATCATTCAGATTCTATCCCGTCGAACCAAGAACAATCCGATTTTAATCGGTGAAGCCGGTGTTGGTAAAACCGCGATTGTTGAAGGTTTGGCCAATCGGATGGCAACTGGCGATGTTCCGGAGTCTCTAAAAGATAAAGAGTTAGTTTCGCTTGATCTCGGCTCTCTCATTGCCGGTACAAAATATCGTGGCGAATTTGAAGAGCGTTTGAAAAATATTATTAAAGAAATTGAAAAGTCCGACGGCAAGATTATTCTTTTTATCGACGAGATTCACACTCTGGTTGGCGCCGGTTCGGCGGAAGGCGCAATGGACGCTTCAAATATGATGAAGCCGGCTTTGGCGCGTGGCGAATTGCGAGCTGTCGGCGCCACAACTCTGCGCGAATACCAAAAGCACATTGAAAAAGATCCGGCCTTGACCCGTCGTTTTCAGCCGGTCACAGTTGCCGAACCGTCAATCGATGATGCAGTGGCAATTTTGCGCGGTTTAAAAGAAAAATATGAGCTTTACCACGGCGTTCGAATTACCGACGACTCGATTTTGGCGGCGGTCAATTTGAGCTCCCGATACATCACAGACCGATTTTTGCCTGACAAAGCTGTCGATCTGATTGACGAGGCCGCTTCTTCGCTGAAAATTTCTTTGGAGACTATGCCACCGGTTTTGGAAGATACTCATCGCAAGGTTTTGCGTTTGGAGATTGAGCGGGAGGCACTGAAGAATGAATCCGGCAAGAAGACTACGAAAGCCAGAATCAAAAAGATTGATAAAGAGATTGCCGACTTGAAAGAGACGACCGAAGAGATTGAGCTCAAGTGGAAGAATGAAAAAGAGACTTTGCAAGGTATTAAGACGATTAAGAAGCAACTTGAAACCTTGCGTCTGGAGGCTGATGCAGCTGAAATGAGGGTTGATTTGAGCAAGACGGCGGAAATTCGTTATGGCAAAATCCCGGCCTTAGAAAAAGATTTGGATACTAAAATCAAGCGCCTAAAAAAACTTCAGCAATCTCGCCGTATTTTGAAGGAGGAGATTACTGAAAGCGACATCGCCGATGTTGTTTCGCGTTGGACCAATATTCCGGTAGCTCGCATGCTCGAAGGCGAAGCGGAAAAGCTGTCTCGCATTGAGGCCGAGCTCACCAAGCGAATTCGTGGCCAAGATGAAGCGGTTAGGAAAATTGCCGACGCAGTCAAGCGTTCTCGGGCCGGTGTCGCCGATCCGGATCGACCAATTGGTTCGTTCCTGTTTTTGGGTCCCACAGGTGTCGGTAAAACCGAGCTCACCAAGGCTTTGGCCGAATTTATGTTTAACGATGAAAAGTCGCTCATCCGAGTCGATATGTCCGAGTATATGGAGAAACATGCTGTCTCAAAAATTATCGGTGCGCCGCCAGGCTATGTTGGCCACGATGAGGGCGGAGGACTTACTGAAATTGTCCGGCACCGTCCTTATTCGGTTATTCTCTTCGATGAAATCGAGAAAGCGCATCCGGAAGTCTTCAACATTCTGCTTCAAGTTTTGGACAATGGCCGTTTGACTGATGCGAAAGGCCGTGTAGTCAACTTCAAGAACACCGTGATTGTGCTCACCTCTAATATCGGCGCCCAGTTTATAGATAAGATGGAAAAGCTTGGTTTCTCCTCAAGTGGCACAGGTACTGACGAATATGCCGATGTTAAGAGCAAAGTGATGTTGGCTCTTAAGGATTACTTCCGTCCAGAATTTCTAAATCGGCTCGATGATGTGATTATCTTCGATATTTTGGGCCGTGAGACCATTAAGGAAATTGTCGGTTTGCAAATTGATTTGGTTAAGAAGCGCTTAGTTGAAAAAGAAATTGGACTCGAAGTCTCGCCGGAAGTATTGGAGTTGCTCGCCAAGGATGGCTACAATCCGCAATATGGCGCGAGACCCTTGAAGCGTTTGATTCAAAATAAGATTTTGACTCCGGTGGCCTCACTTATGATTTCCAAAGGTATTATGCGCGGGGGAGCCATTACCGTCAGTTTGAAAGGTGAGGAGTTCGTCTTTGATGTCAAAAAAGGCCGAAAGGGGAATGTTCTCACTGAAGATGTGATGCAAGAAATTAAGGCTGAAACGCAGTCTGTCGCTAAATAATCTAAAAACCGCCTAGCCGAAAAGCCGGGCGGTTTTTGGTCGGTGGTCTTGAACATAAAAGCTATAGTGGAGGGGTCAATTACAGAATATGGTACACTTCAATTGTGGCAAGGAAATGGACGACAGAAGAAAAAAGCAAACATCACAATGAACTGTTTCACTTGTATGTTTCAGAAAATTTATCTTTAGGCCAAATAGCCCAGAAGCTAGGATTGTCAGAGCAAGGGGTATACGCGCGGCTTTTAAGACTCAAGATTCCCATTAATAGGCATTTAAAAAAAGGTTACAATAATACTTCTCGTCGAGTTGAAATCCCTGACATGTATTCCGCAAAAGTTGCAGAGTTTTTTGGGATTATGTTTGGCGATGGTCACATTTCCCCGACGCAAGTTATTGTAACCCTGGGAACGAAGGAGCTGGAATATGTTAAGTATGTTTGCAATTTGATCAGGGACATATTCAAAACTACTCCTAAAGTATTTATTCGGCGGTCAAATTATCGCGATAGTCAATACCGGAATGTATATTTTGGTTCGGTTCTGGCTGTTAAATGGTTAGAAAAAAGGGGATTAGTCTCTAATAAAGTTGAAGAACAGGTGGCCGCCCCCAAGTGGATTTTCTCTCAAAAAAGGTTTACCGAAGCATTTTTAAGAGGTTTTTTTGATACTGATGGCTCTGTATATCGATTGAGATTTGGCATCCAGATTTCCTTCACGAATTATTCTCTGCCTCTTTTGAAATCTTTACAGGAGATGCTAAAAGAGTTAGGATACAGACCATCGGAGATAAGTTCCCATAAGATTTATCTTACGAGAGTTTCGGAAGTTAAAAGATTTTTTGACGAGATATCCCCTAAAAATTCTAAGCACCAGAAACGCTTTAAAGAATTCATAAAATGCGTCGGTACCCAAGTGGTCAACGGGGGCAGACTGTAAATCTGCTGGCTCCGGCCTTCGTTGGTTCGAATCCAACCCGGCGCACAAGACAAAAAATCTCCACTGCTGGAGATTTTTTCGTACCTGTGCGAGCCGGAGCGTTACCCGCCGTTTCGGTGGGTCGCGAGGCGGGGTCGCGGCCGAACGAGACGACGGTCGAGTGAGA